>JAEVZU010000001.1 GCA_023392075.1 Bacillota bacterium
TACCGGGTAACTTGATTGTACCATAATAAGATTTATCACTCTCATTAAATACATATATAACCGAATTATGAGTACCGGTTTCGTCTCCGCAATACGCAGAAATCAACAGGTAATCACTTGCAAAAGTGATTCCTTGCGGAACCATTTGAGAACATCCCCCAGACTTGGATGCACTGCGAACCAGATCATAGATATCATATGTAGCTGATGTTGATGGATACTCTGCTGCGGAGACAGCAAAACTTAAATTACACATTATTGCAAATAGAATTGCAAAAACCGTTAATCTTTTTATTACAATTTTCATTTAAAAGCCTCCTTTTCAATTTTTACTTAACAAAATATGTTTAAAACCCAAATGGTACTGTCAAACTATTTGTCAAAAGTATACCATATCTGAAACAATAATTATACAAAAATAGTAAAAAATATAAAATTATGTATTTTGCTGTTTAAATTATTTGTCTAATTTTGCCGATTTGGCAAATAATATAAAAGACAGAAAATATTACAATTTATTCCTTTTTTAATATGTTAAAATCTAGTTAAATATTCTAATTTATTCCAAAATGACAATTTTAGCTTTTCATTGACTGTGTTGGGTAAATATGTAAAAGAAAAAAGGGGGGTTGTGCTGTTTGAATACTCCATATCCAGCATCAGAAAAATGAGCAAAATCAAAACAGAAGGAGAGTAAAGTAAATGGTGAATGTAAATATGAGAAGAAGGCTCAGAGCATTGGTTGTCGGCTTTGCATTGCTGCTGACAGCTTTAATTCCCGCAGGCAGCGTATCCGCCGATACCAGCGGCACGATAAACGTAAGTATTGACATAGCAGCAGAAAGAGCTGTCATCAGTCCTTATATTTATGGCGGAAACTGGGAATTCAACAATGCCAAATTGACCTCAAAAAGATTCGGAGGTAACAGGACAACGGGCTACAATTGGGAAAACAACTACTCAAGTGCAGGGAGTGACTGGCAGCATTCCAATGATACCTATTTGCTGACTAACAATAATATCCCAACAGACAGCTGGAGTGAACCAGGTGTAGTTGTATCCGATTTTCAGGATAAAAACCTTGCAGCCGGCGAAAAATACTCATTGGTTACTCTGCAGGCTGCAGGTTATGTTTCTGCGGATGCAAATGGTACGGTAGCAGTCGGCGATACAGCACCATCCAGCAGATGGAAAGAGGTTAAATTTAAAAAGGATGCCCCCCTGTCTCTTACTCCCGATACAACCGACAATTATGTTTATATGGATGAATTCGTCAATTTCCTTGTAAATAAATATGGACGTGCATCGACACCTACCGGTATAAAAGGATATGCCATAGACAACGAACCCGCTCTTTGGTCTAACACACATCCTAGAATTCACCCGGAGAAACCAACCTGTGCCGAGCTGGTTGACAAAAATATCAACCTTGCAAAGGCGGTTAAAAGCGTTGACCCCAGTGCCGAAACCTTTGGCCTGGTGGCATATGGATTTGCGGAATATAACGACTTCCAGACTGCGACCGATTGGGCAGATGTTAAAGGAAACTATACCTGGTTCCTGGATTATTATCTTGACAGCATGAAAAAGGCCTCAACCCAGCAAGGAACCAGACTGATTGACACACTCGACCTGCACTGGTATCCGGAAGCGCAAGGCGGCGGACAGAGAATTTGCTTTAATGAAGACCCCTCAAATATTGAGTGCAACAAAGCACGTCTTCAGGCACCAAGAACCTTATGGGACTCCACATATACAGAGAATAGCTGGATTGCACAGTATTTCAGCTCCAGGCTGCCTTTGCTGCCTAAGGTACAGGCTTCCATTGACCAATACAATCCCGGAACAAAGCTTGCATTCACCGAGTATTCATATGGCGCGGACAACCATATAACCGGAGGTATAGCCCAGGCTGATGTTTTAGGTATATTCGGAAAATACGGTGTATACCTTGCCACGGTATGGGGCGGAGGAGGCTACACGGCAGCCGGCATAAATATGTATACCAACTATGACGGAAATGGTGCGGCATATGGTAATACAAAGGTAAAAGCAGAAACCTCGGATGTTGAAAACAGTTCAGTTTACGCATCTGTTGATGAAAATGACGACTCAAAATTGCATGTCATATTAATAAATAAAAATTATGACAGTCCTAAAACAGTTAATTTTAATATCAGCAGCAGCAAAAATTATACTGCCGGCAGAGTATGGTCCTTTGACAGAAGCAGTGCAAATATTACTGAAAAAGCTCCCATAGAAGCTATCAGCGGCAATAAATTAACTTACACAATTCCTGCATTGACCGTATGCCATATTGTTCTCGATTCTGATGCTGCTCCGATACTGTATGGTGATGCCAACAATGACGGAGCAGTTGACGCTTTGGATTATTCTTATTTCAAAAAACTGTTACTGAACCCTGATATTGAATATAATAAAGCCTTGGATTTAAATCTGGACAGGACTGTAGACGCAGTCGATTTCAGCATTATGAAACAGTATTTACTTAATATAATACATAGTCTGCCTTACACTCCAGAAAATCAACCGCCTGTAGCGGCTATAAGTGTATCACCAAAGGAAGCCTTTACCGGTGATGATATTAGCTTCGAAGCCTCAGCTTCAACCGATCCTGACGGAAATATTACTATTTGCTCATGGGATTTCGGTGACGGTACCGAAGGCACGGGGGCAAAGATTATTCACAAGTACAAGGCTCCCGGAAGCTATACCGTAAGGTTGACAGTTATTGATGACAAAGGCCTGTCAGCCTCGGCAACAGATTCTGTATCCATATCAACTGCTACGGGTGACAATGCTAATGTTAATTTTGAGGACGGAACCCTTAACGGTTTTGTCTCCAGCAGTACTGCATCAGCCCTATCTGTCACATCAGAAAAAGCCTTCCAGGGAAATAAAGCGCTTAAGTGGGAGGCTGCCTCCACAGCAGACGGAAAGCTGGATGCTGTAATAAATAGCAGTGTACCGGTAATAAGCCCCGGACAAACCATGACCTTCAGAGTCTGGATACCTGCAGACGCTCCAATAAAAACAATTCAACCCTTTGTCATGCCTCATGATCCTTCATGGTCGACAATAGAATGGTTTTCTGCCTGGAAGAGCTATGACATGCTAAAGAAGGGTGAATGGAACGAGTTTGTAGTCACCCGTTCTCTTACATCGGATGTAAATTTGACGCAGTGCCAGTTCGGTATTCAGGTTGAAACCTCCGAGCAAGGTAATTTTACAATGTATGTTGATTCCATTGACTGGTAATTGGTTTTATTACAAACAAAGGCGGCAAGGTCAACCCGATGTATGCGGCATATTTTGTTTGCTTTTTGGTCTGTGTACTGCTTACCCAGTCATTGCTGTTACTTGCAATACTGATGGTATTTCAAGTAACAGCGCATTGGATTATCCAGTCTGAAGAAAGATGGTACATAAAGAAATTTGAGGAGCAGGCTGACTTCCCAAGCAGGAAGCCAGCCTGCTCTTTTTCCTGTATACCAATTATGTTCCTATCAATCCAATGGCAGATACTTTATGTCTTTCACATACTTTTGGCTGCTGTCAGGCACCCATAAAATCGGAGCAGATCCTGTACATTATTTTTTTTATAAGCAAAATCAGTATAAGACATAGGACACCTATCAGTACAATAGTACCACCAGGCTTTAATCTTGCATAGTAGGCTGTAAACAGCCCTGACACCGTAAAGAAAACAGCAAAGCAGGCTGAATACACAACGGTTTGCTTATAGCTCCTTCCAAACTGCATGGCACAGGCTGCCGGAACAACCATCAGGGAGGAGACGATGAGGGCACCCACTGTCCGTGCGGCAACCGATACTGTAATGGCTGTCAGTATGGTAAAGATAAAATTGATGATCCTTACCGGTATACCAGCCAGCCTGGCGGCCCTTTCATCCAGAGCAATATAAAACAGCTCTTTATACAGAAGGATAAAGACCAGCATCACGGCACAGCTTATACAAAGAACCAAAATCATTTCAAAATTGCTGATGGCGACAATGCTGCCGAACAGAAAGCTGTTAAAATTGACTGAATTTTTCACGAAGCCGGATAATACTCCCGCCAATCCCACACCTGCCGACATGATGATAGCAATCGACATCTCGGAGAATTTGGGTATTTTTTTACGGATTGCCTCAATCCCCAGTGCAGCGGCTACACAGGTGACAACAGCACCTAAAATAGGGTTTATACCCAGAATCAAACCGGCGGCCACACCGGCCAGGGATGTATGGGACAGTGCATCTCCAATCATTGAGAGGCGTTTCAGTACCACAACGATTCCTATGCAGGGGATAATGACGGCAATCAGTATCCCCACAATAAAAGCCCTTTGCATAAATTCATATTCAAAAATCGCCATTATGGCTCTCCTCTCCTTCCTCCTGTTTTTGGGAGTTTTTTACCGAATGCATGTGTTTATGTGAAAGCTCCTCGTCGATCTGTGCTTTGTCAAGCTCAACCAGTGAGCCATCCTCCAGACAAAAAACCTTTGATACATAGTTTATCGCCCTGCCGATATCATGGGTAACCATCACTATGGTAAGCCCTGTTTCCCGGTTTAATTGCCGCAGCAATTCATAAAGGGACTGCACCGATTGGGTATCCACCCCGGTGGTGGGTTCATCCAGCAGCATGATTTCCGGCTCATTCACAAGCACCCTTGCCAACAGGACTCTCTGCTGCTGTCCGCCTGAAAGCTCGCCGATCATCTGCCTGGAATAAGCTCCCATCTCAACTGCTTCCAGTGTCTGCAATGTTTTTTGCCTGTGTTCTCTTTTAGGAAAGCGAAGTAATCCAATTCGAGAAAAAAGGTTGACTTTAACGATTTCCTCTACGGTAGCGGGAAAATTGACAGAGGACTGTAATCCTGCCTGCGGCACGTAGCCAATCCCAGGCCAGTTTTTGAACCGGTGAATATCCTGTCCGAAGAGCCGGATGCTTCCGGAAGCCGGCGGCAGCTCTCCCAGTATGAGACGAAGCAAGGTGCTTTTGCCGGCACCATTGGAGCCGATAACGGCAACAAAATCACCTTTATAAACGGAGAAGCCGATTTTATTAAAAATCGGCTCATTCCCGTAACTGAAGGTTAAATTATTCACTTCCAGTATGTTAGCCATGGTAACTCCTTTACTGCAGTGCGGCTTTTAACTCTTTAAGATTTTGCCGCATCACAGAGAAATAATCGTCTCCAGCGGCTATCTGTTCTTCGCTGAGACCTTCAATAGGGCTAAGTACAACTGTTTCAGCTTTGGTTGCATCTGCAATGGTTTCGGCTACCTTCGGGCTTACTAATTCTTCAAAAAAGATAACCTTTACCTTGTGCTCCTTGGCAAATTCTATAATCTCCGCCATTCTTGCGGGGTCGGGTTCAGAGTCTGGAGATAAACCCTCAATGCCGATCTGATTCAGTCCATAAGCCTTACACAGATATCCGAATGCTTCATGGGAAACAATAATATCCTTTTTAGTGAGAGAAGAAAGTGTATCCTTAAACTCTTTGTCAAGGGCGTCAAAATCTTCGGCATATTTTGTATAATTTGCTTCATAATAATCTTTATTGCCCGGGTCAGCCTGAATGAAAGAGTTTTTGATGTTTTCCATCTGCTGTTTTGCATTCAACGGGCTAAGCCAGACATGAGGGTCGTATTCTTCCTCTTCTTCGGAATGCTTGTCCTCTTCCTTATGCTCATCTTCGTCCTCGTGATCATGATGGCCTTCCATAAGCGTCAGCCCTTTTGAAGCTTCCACAGCAATCAACTCTTTGTTCTGAAGGGATTTCAGAACATCTTCAACCCAGTGTTCCATACCGGCTCCGTTATAGATAAAAACAGCGGCATTTTCAAGTCCTGAAACATCAGAAGCCGTGGGCTCCCAATCGTGTGGTTCAGTCCCGGCAGGAACCATGTTCACAATATTGACCTTATCCCCGCCAACTTTTGATGCAAAATCGTACATCGGATAAAAGCTGGTATACACCGACAACTTATCACCTGATCCCTCACCATCCTTTGAATTGCCGGCAGGAGGATTCTGTGCTGAACCGCATCCTGCAAGTAAAAATAAGATCAAACTTCCAATTAGTAATATTCTCCAAAACCTTCCCATTTTCATTAACCTCCTCAAATATCAACTCATCTACAATAAAAACCATATGTAAATGCAAATAGGAATCATTCGCATTTATTATATTATTGAAATACCTAAATGTCAAGAATCGGTAATATAATTAAATTTTCAGAGTATTAAAATATTTTGATTTCCACAGGAATAAAACTGAATCCGTCCATCAAAAAAGAAACTATTTACCAGGCAGATTTAAAATAGTTTCTTAAATTCCGGGAGCATTTGTTATTTATTTTTTAAGTGGAATATGCCGGATTATTTTTGGGCAACATATTGAGAATTTCTAAAATACATAAATCTTATTAGTCGGAATAATATTATCTGGAATAATATTGATAAGAGGTGAGACTGTGTTTCAATTGCAATTTTGGATTTTTCTAGCTATTACTGCCTTCCTGGCATTATTATCTGTCCGGATAAAACAAATAACATTTATTGATCTTCAAATAATTATAATGATTATCGCTGTTACCATGTCATTGGATATGTTACTTTGTAAGCAATTTAACCTATATCACTATGTAAATGATTATAAAGGTTGGTACAGCTTCTGGGCAAATTTCATAATAGCTCCATCTCTGGGTATTTTATTTATAAAATTTATACCTGAATCACCTGGAAAAATTGCACTGTATATTATTATTTGGTCTGTTTTACTCACCGCTTTGGAACTATTTATTTTAAAACCTGCAAATATAGTAATCTATCATGGCTGGAGACCCTTCCCGTATTCTTTAGTAGGTTACATTTTATGCTTTATATTGGAGTATATTTATCTTGGAAGCTTAAAAAAGAGGCAAAAGTAGTTTTTATTTTATCCACCTTATTGTTACATCCTCTCAAACTTCATTTTTATTAAATCCAGATCGGCTCCAACTATTTTAATTTTATTTAAATCCGCCGTTCCCAGGCCTTCTTGAGCAGCCAGCAGGACATGGGGTACTTCTTCAAGTGTAAAGCCCATAAAGTTCAATGCAACAGTATCTACGGCCACAGGGTCTATTCCTGCCAAAACAATATTTGATTTAACAGGTCTGACCAAAAGCGGCCCATAACCTTCTCCTCCGATTATTCCATCTATTACCGAGAAATCCGGCTTTCTTATTTTGTTCAGATCAATTATTGCCTCCTTAAGTCCCAGAAGATGAAGCTTTTCCTTATAATCCACACCATAAAATTTGGTTGGAGGTACGCCCATGGAATTTTTTATACTTAATGTAACACCTGCATCATATTCAAAATGAGTCTTCAATTTTGCAACTGAAATAACAACATCCGCATCCATATATAATTTAGGAATAAATAATACTTCCTTTGTTAAACTATTTTGCGGTATAAGCTCATAACAGTCGTCTTTACCAAAGTCATTCATATCGACCAGTTCAACACCTGAAATTTCGTTATACTTTGCCAGCTCAAATACATTTCCATAGGGGGTAGCTTCTGCTATAATTACTCTCCCGGCACCATATTTCCTAACCGTATTAACTATCTCCAGTACAACTCTGTAGTCAGTAACTATCCCATCTTCCGGTGAGGATGGCTTAACCAGGTTAGGTTTAATTACTACAGTATCATTTTCCTTAACAATACCTCCAAGACCACCTGCGTATTCAACAGCCTTTCTTGTTACTTCCGGGTAATCACTGCCTAACCCGATACCAACAATTGGCTCCGGCACATTTGTCAGAACTGACTGCATTTTGCCCTGCGTATGTTCAGTTATTGCAGCTGAATTTTTCATAATAATATCTCCATTCTTTAAAATTTCTTAAGTTGAATAGTAACTTCATTATCATAATATGTTTGGTATGTACCTTTAGTATCTAAAATCAATATATTCATTGTCAAAAATAAAGTTATCAAAAAATTTGCTTATTCCTATACTCTAAAAATAATTGCCGGATTCAAGCTATTAAAACAATAGACTGTAAAATCCGGCAATACATAAATAATATCTAATTGTAAAGTTCTCTGTTACCTGAAAATAACTATGACTTCGAATGTTTCATTCGGTCCTATTGTCTCACTGCACGCACAAAGTGACTTATTTCTGTCATGCCTGAAACTTACGAAATTTCCGTTATGCGCTCTTATTGCAACTCTGTTCAATCCAAGACAAACAAAATCAAACAAATCGTTTTCACTTATGTTCTCACTGTTTGACTTTATCCCCAGCAGACCATTACTTTTTACAGTGACCAGATCCCTTGTATGAGTTTGTATGTACGCGTTATTTAATGCCAACGGTACACTGAATATAATTTCCGGTGCCGTATCATCACAAATTACAGATGTTAAACCACCTTTTCTCTTAAATGTTAAATACTCTCCGTTACATGGTTTAACAGCTACTCTTGCACCCATAAACGACATAAAAATCGACCTCCTTTTGCATTTTGTAACAAAATTCGTTATTTTATTACTAATTATAACAAAATTGTTAATATTAATCAATAATTTGTATTATCATTTCTCTTACATATTTTAATTAATCCTCTGCGGAATGGATATGCATACTGAGGTTCCTTTGCCTTCTTCAGATTCAAGGCTTATAGCTCCCATAAACTTACTTTTGACTGCAATACTTGCAAAATACAATCCCAGACCGGAACCGTCCTTGCCTTTCGTTGTTATCATCTCGTTAAATATTTTACTTTTTACTTCAGGAGGAATACCTTTTCCGTAATCCCGAATTATAAAAAGTATCTCCTCCCCCTTGTTAACTGCTTCCAGATCTATAATTCCGCCATCGTCATATGACTGAGCAGCGTTAATAATGACATTGCCTAAAATCTGTGTTAAAACGGAGATATCACCTTCTATTTCCGTTTTGGAATTAATATTTAAGACCATATTTAATTTGCAATTTGACCTTTTCAATTCAAAATCCAATAAAATTGTTATTTTACTCAGCACCTCATCAACAGAAAATCTTTTAATCTGACTTCCATTCATACTGGTGGTTTGATCCTTGACAGCCGTGATTATATCAGATATATAAACAAGGTAATGCCTGATTGAATTCTCCCATTTCTTCATATCCTCAATAATATCGACGTATTCCATATAGTTTCCATCGGTATTAAGCCCCGCCACCAAGCCCTCTATTTTTTTTGTATGATTTTTTAGTGCCAGCATGCCTCCTGATGCCGACATAAGCGGTGATTTGATGTTATGTGAGATACCTCCGATGAGATTGTGCAGCGAAATCAACCGTGCTTTTTCCATCATCTGTTTCGAGTTTTCTTCCATAAGCTTTAACACCTGCTTATGCTCGGTCATATCCCGTAAAAATACAAGTATGGCAATGAACTGATTATGTGCATAGATATGTATGATCTCAATATCAAAGTAACGGGGCTCATCCTTTAAGAGAAATTTATATTCAAATTTCGCGTTATAATGAATATGGCCGGATCTGGATGTATATCTTGAAATCCGCTCTGCCAGATCATTAAGCTTTGCATCATTTAAAGCTTTAATGAAGTTGTTTTCATCAGTATTGATTAATTGTCCGAATACTGCCTTGAAATTATTATTTATTTCAAGGATATTGCTTTGGTAGTCCATAACAACAAAGTAGTCGCTGATATAATCGACAATACTCCTTATTGCTATGGGAAGCATGTCCAGAAATTTATACCTCCTAATGGCAAATGTTATGCAAATTGTTGTGAAACAGTAGCTAAAAGTATAAATACTGTCGGGCATTGACAGCGGAAGACTCGAAAAATAAGTTACATACACAAGATAATCAACTGCTATGGGGGTGATAATGCCCAAAACAACAAGCAGAATCTGTTTTGTAAGACAGTTGGTGTATTTCAGGCTGAAGTATACCAGGTATATTACTGCAAAGGTTGCATAAACCAACTGCCAGGTGCAATGTATATAATAGTAGCTGCCAAAAACATATGAACTGCCGTTTGGTAAAATACCTTTTATAAATAAATTGTGAAAGCTGTTTGTGACCAGCATTAATGTACTTATAGCAGGGGGAGTGAATATTAATACATATGATATCTTGTTTTTTACCTTTTCCTTTACTAACAGTATGGAAAGTAAAATTAATGTGGCAGGAAGAAAGAATACACATATGGAGCCCAGAATGTATATCAGATATGTGGTATGTCCTGTAAAACAGCAGATAATATTATTTATCAGCCTTAAAACCGTCCAGATAAGTAATATCAAGACATTTAAGGCACATACCCGGTGCAGCAGTCTTGAGTGCTTGATATTTCTGATCATTATCAGGAGGGTAAAATGTATAGCCGACGAAAAAAGGTATATCAAAATCTTTGCTATTGATTCTATCATAAAAACCTCTATTTTTTTGTCAAACTCGGAGTATCTCCAAAATTTGCATTATAGCAAAGCAAATAATCGGTCGTAACCCTGAAAAGGTCTGCTAGTTTCCTAATGTTTTCTCCCGTTGGTTCAGTTTGGTTGGTCTCCCAGTTGGCTACTGCAGTACGTCCAACTCCGAGTATTTTTCCCAATTCCTCCTGGCTGATATTGTGTATTTTCCGCAGCCTTTTGAGCCGGATACCAAAACTTCCCTCTTTTTGAGAATGTTCTATTGATTTTCTGGCAGATTCGATCATGATCAAAATTTCTTCAAAATTTGCCGATTTTTCGCAATACATCTGAATATCCATAGTTTTCAGGGTTTCCATCCCCGGAGCATCTTCGGCCCTTCCTGTGAGCAGCATGATGTATATCTCATCATCGGTCTTTCTGATTTTTTCTGTAACCTGCCTTCCGTTCATGGAATCTATGAAATAGTCGAGTATCAACAGGTCATAATTATTGTCCCTGATGGCATCAATACCTTCCTTAGAATTTAAAAAGCCGTCTACCATGTACTCCGGCGGCAGGTTTGCCTTAATAGAATCAATAATCCCCTGTTCATCGTCAATGATAATAATTTTAAATTGCTCTTCCATATATCCTCCGCTCTGCTAAAAATTACTTCAAAACAATTTAATAAAAGATATTAAAAGTTATAAATATAGATTTAACATATTTTATATTAATAATATTACAAATATACTCATAAATCAATTATATTTTCATTATATATGACATTTTTAAAGATGTTCACAACATATATTGTACTGTATTACTGTCGTTAACTCAATATAAATTACACTCAAGCTTGGGAATATTCAAAAATCATTTTATTAAAACGTCATTTTAAATGATACATAGTTACATCAATAAATGATATCATTTATGACAAAATATTATTAAATTTTGAAAGGAGAGCAAAAAAATGCACGGAATACAAAACCATCACCTTCCGACTACTACATCGCCTGGAGGATTCTGCCCATAGATCCGAATCCGGACACCCAAACCTATCAGTTAAAAATATTGATAAACGGGATACATGTTGTAATGTGGGATCCGTTCATCACAGCATGCTGATACATTATTCTATACGGAAAATATTGTGGTCATAAATACATATATTACTTATTGCGGTATGCAAGTACAACTTATAGAAATGGAAAGCTCCACTAAAAGTACATGCCTGAAATTACAGCTTTTACAATTATATATAGCTGTGTAAACTTCAAGCATGTACTTTGTGAGCAATCCATTCATTGAAGCCGGTGCTATCTCCTTGCTGTCAGTGATATTATTTTGAATATCAGGTCTTTTACCTCAATTTTCCCTTTATAAACACTTCTAATGCGTTTTGGTTTAACTTTTGGCATGTACGTAACCTCTTTTCACTACCTGCATCAATCTGAGAGGCTGGAGAACTTCTATATAAATTATATTCATGACAACTGAATATTAAAATTTGTCCCTTAAATATCCTTTAAAAAATACAGTTTAATAATAAATTAATTGTATCTTGAAATAAAATGTAATATTATGTATTTATAAGTATTTTATTACATTTATGTTAAATGTAATAAAATACAGCGATATATTACTTTAATATTGAAAAGGAGGCGTTTATATGGGTAGGAAAACAGTAAAAAGTGTTTTCTTAGTATTGACATTGTCGGTATTAATACCTATGGTGTCATTCATCAAAGTTGCGGCAGTTTCCATACCTCCGGAGGGTGTCAGGTATGAATTTGAGAACGGTATTCAAAACAATGCCGAAATTCATACCGACTATGTGGGAAAAACCGAAGATGGCCAGACAATTGACCTTACAGGGGCAACCTGCACCTTTATAGCTCAGAAGGGCACAAGTACTTCTGTTAATGTTGAGATTGACAAAGCCGGGCTGTATGAACTGATTGTCCGCTATGCCCAACCCTTTGACAAGACCAAAAAGGTGCAATATCTCAACATTAACGATTCCAACCAGGGAGAGGTAAGTTTTCCTTACACCCTCACCTGGAAGGAGATGCCGGCAGGAATCATCAAACTGAATCAGGGTATCAACAATATTGAATTTGAAAGCTATTGGGGTTATACCTTCTTTGATTACCTTATCGTAAAGCCTGCAGATGAAAGCATCACCGGTCTCAAGGTTGAAAAGAAACTGGTTAATCCCAAGGCTACAAAAGAAGCCAAAGCTCTTATGAGCTATCTTGTCGATGTTTATGGCAAACATGTACTTTCGGGCCAGCAGGAACTGTGCGGTGCTCACAACTACGAGGGTTCTGAGGCCGAGTTTACCTACATAAGGGAGAAAACCGGAAAACTGCCTGCGGTAAGAGGCTTTGATTTTATGAACTACCGGGGAAACGGTTTACTCTGGGATGATCTCTGTGCCGAACGGGTTATTGATTGGTACAAAAGCAAAGGGGGAATCGCAACCGTCTGCTGGCACTGGTTCTCACCCGGAAACATCGGAAAAAAAGCCGATAACAGCTTTTACACCGACAGTACCACTTTCAGCATATCCAAAGCCCTGACACCGGGAACTGCAGAAAATGTTGCATTACTTGACGATATTAAAGTTATGGCCGGAAAGTTCAAGCAGCTTCAGGACGCGGGAGTCCCAGTACTTTTCAGACCACTGCATGAAGCAGAAGGCGCATGGTTCTGGTGGGGTGCCGAAGGTCCCCAGAATTGTGTAAAGCTTTACAGACTTCTCTACGATAAATTCACAAACGAATACGGACTTAACAATCTTATTTGGGTGTGGACTTCCTATACCTACGAAACGTCACCCCAATGGTATCCCGGCGATGATGTGGTAGATATTGTCGGTTACGACAAGTACAACGCCAAGGACGGTCTGCCCAACGGAAGTGCCATAACCTCCACTTTCTACAATCTTGTAAAGTCCACAGGCGGTAAAAAGCTTGTGACAATGAGTGAAAACGATACTATTCCGCAGGTTTCAAATCTTATAAATGAAAAAGCCGCCTGGCTGTATTTCTGTCCATGGTACGGCTGGTATCTTACAGGAGAACAGAACAATCCGGTTAACTGGCTTACCGAAATATATAAAAGCGACTATTGCATCACCCTCGATGAGCTTCCCGACCTGGAAACATACCCGGTACCTGACGGCCAGGATATTTTATACGGCGATCTCAACTCCGACAGGTCAATTGATTCGTTGGATCTGGCATTGATGAAGAAATGTATTCTGGATAACAACCAGGAAATCAAAGCGGCTGATTTGGACGGTAATGGTTCAACTGATGCCTTGGATCTATCCCTCATTAAAAAATATCTCCTTGGACAAATAAACGAATTTCCAGTCAATAATAAGTGAATTTATTAAAGAGCAATTTTTTCAAAGCATAAATTTATAATAATAAATTTATATGTTTATGCTCAAAAATTAATATTGAAATAATACCGAAAGGAATAACCAATATGAATAAAAAACTTAATTTCTTAAGAAGAGCAGGCTGTTCGGTCATAAGTGCCGTAATTTTAACTGCACTGGCCTGCCCTGCCGCAAATATGAATGTCAGTGCAGCCGGTGCAGAGTTTAATTATGCAAAAGCACTGCAGTATTCCCAGTATTTCTATGATGCAAACATGTGCGGTTCCGGCGTCGGCGAAAGCAGTGAATACAAATGGAGAGATGACTGTCATGTCTACGATGCACAACTTCCCCTTGATACCACAAATACCAATATGTCACAAAGCTTTATCACCAAAAACAAAAGCATACTTGATCCTGACGGAGATGGAAAACTTGATGTATCAGGCGGTTTTCACGATGCGGGCGACCATGTAAAATTCGGTATGCCCGAAGCATATTCAGGCTCCACATTGGGCTGGGGTTTTTATGAATTCAGGGAACAATACGAGGCTACCGGCCAGGATGACCATGCCAAAACAATCCTGAGATATTTTAATGATTACTTTATGAAGAGTACCTATCTGGACAGTTCAGGCAAGGCAATAGCCTTTTGCTATCAGGTAGGCGACGGTGATGTGGACCATGCTTACTGGAACTCTCCTGAAAATGACGAAATGTTCAGAAGAGGCTGGTTTGCCACCGAGGAACTGCCTTCGACAGACTGTGTGTCGGCTGCTGCGGCTTCACTGGCGGTCAACTACATGAATTTCAAGGATGAAGATCCGCAATACGCGGCTAAAAGCCTTAAATATGCAAAGGCCCTGTTTGAATTTGCAGAAAGATGTCCCACAAAATCAACTAATGCCGACGGACCTAAGGGTTATTATACCTCTTCCAAGTGGCAGGATGATTATTGCTGGGCAGGAGCATGGCTTTATTTGGCGACTCAGGAAGATCACTATCTGGACGAAGTTTTCAAATATTTTGATTATTATGCTCCTCCCTCCTGGACACACTGCTGGAATGATGTCTGGGCCGGTACCGCATGTATCATTGCCGAAATAGACGATTTATATGACAAAAACGGTCAGGTATTTGAAGACAGGTACAGAGTTGCATCAAACAAAAGTCCCTATGAGGAAATAAATTTCTGGGGGCAGATAGCCAAAACACTTGACAGCTGGATGACAGGCAAGTCCGTAACCATAACACCCGGCGGATATGCATTTCTCAATCAATGGGGTTCAGCCAGATACAATACGGCCACCCAGCTGCTTGCCGTGGTTTATGACAAGCATCACGGCAATACCCCTTCCAAATACGGTCAGTGGGCAAAATCACAAATGGATTACCTGCTGGGTAACAACCCTTTAAACCGCTGTTATATAGTAGGCTACAGCGATATATCGGTGAAATTTCCGCATCACAGGGCGGCTTCAGGCACCTCCATGGCTGAAGATCCAGCCCCCCACAAGCATGTGCTTTACGGTGCCTTGGTGGGCGGCCCCGGTTCAAAGGATGAACACAAGGATGTTACGTCCGACTACGTCTACAATGAAGTAACAATAGACTATAATGCTGCATTTGTGGGCGCCTGTGCCGGACTTTACCGCTACTTCGGAGATTCTTCAATGCAGATAACTCCCAATTTCCCTCCTGAAGAAACAGGCGGTGAAGAAGGCGGTACTTCATATTGGGTTGAAGCCTTCGGTGTGGACATAGTGCAGTCAGATGGACCAAAGGCTACTGAAGTAACCCTGTATGTCCGTTCGGATGCTCCAAAAACTTCAAAAAACATTTCGGTCAGATATTATTTTGACGCAACAGGAATGACTTCCCTTGATCCTAACAGGATTGAGATGAGGGAGCTTTACGACCAGACCGATGCCGAGACGGATTATAATGCCATAATTTCAGGACCCCATAAATACACCAGCAGCAAATTGGGTGAAAATAAGATTTACTATGTGGAAGTGACCTGGGATGGATTTTCCATAGCCAACTCCAACAAAAAATACCAGTTTGCACTGGGTACATATGCATGGCAGAACTACTGGAATCCATCTGATGACTGGAGTTATCAGGGATTGAATATTGAAGACAGCAACTGGACAGGTACGCCTGTCAAAACAGATAATATCTGTGTCTATGACTCCGGAGTTCTGGTGGGGGGTACCGAACCCGACGGAACCAAACCTGCCGGACCTGTCGAAATCATAAAAGGTGACTTAAACGGTGACAAAGAAGTAAACGCTCTGGATCTGACACTTCTGAAAATGCATCTTCTTGGAAGCCAGGTCCTGACCGGAGATGCCCTGAAGGCAGCAGATGTGGATTCCAGTGATTCGGTGGATGCATTGGATCTGCTCAAGCTGAAAAGCTATCTGTTAGGACTGTCGGAATTATAAATATATAATGTAAGAAAAGAGCTGTCTCTGCTAAAATTAAAAATTTACCGAGAGACAGCTCTAAGTTTCATTCCGACAGGATCAATCATACCGACCTCTTCTCGGTAACAACCATATCCACTGGTATGTCGTAATCCTCGTGAGGTATTTGCTCCAACACCTGGAAGTCATAACACACACCAAGCTTTTTGCACCTGCCGGACGTGCGCATCAGATATCTGTCATAGAAACCGCCGCCGTAGCCTATGCGGTTTCTTTTGACATCAAAAACACTGCCCGGTACTATTATCGCATTAAGCTTTTCAGGAACAACAATACTGTTGACTTTCAGTTCAGGTTCAGGAATACCATAACAGCCCTTGATCTTCAAATCGCTGAAATCTTTAATATTAACAGCATGCATGACCCGGTTCCCGCCTGATAACTTTTCCATGCAGGGTACACTTACATTTTTACCCTGCAAAATCCATTCCTTTATTAAGCCATGGGTGTCAACTTCACTTCCGAAGCTGACAAAGCACATAATATTCTCAGCCTCAATAACAGCTTGCAGTCCGGATAGTCTCCCGGCAATGCACCGGGACCAGTCAAGCAATTTCTGTTTGTCCGTATTGCTTCTATATTCAAGGTATTGTTTTCGTAATTGGCTTTTTGTTATAATAATTCCCCCCTGAAATACTTGCCGGATAACGAAAAATATAGCAGAAACGGTCCCAAACCGCTTTTAATAATAATAAAAATCCGGTCCTACGGTCAACGCAAATATGAACCAAAAGATTAACTGTATAACAAAGATTATTAAAGAGACTGTCAGCAATGCAGCTCCATAGGATCTTTTATCAGAATCACTGTCGTTTGAAACCATAACAAGGCCGGATATTATACCTGTTATTTGACCGATACCGGGAATTATTACAGCTAATGCACAAAGAAATACTTTTGTCCAATTACTCATAAGTTTTCCACCGGCAGCCGGTGCACAATTGTTCAGAAGCAACTGTCTTTCGAGAGACGTAACCTGTCTGTCTGCCCATAGAAGCTGTTGCTGGCTGTTATTATATGACTGTGAAACAGTTGAAACATTTTGCATTTTTTGGTGTTCATTCACTTCATTAACTACTTCATTAACATCTTTAACGCTAATTTCGCTAACTTCGCTTATTTCTTCCTGTATATGTTCCTGCTCCATCCGATTAACCTCCATGAGCCATCCTTTATCAGTGATATTATACCATAATGTGACAAAATAGAAATAAGACTATTTATCTATTTTTAGCCGCAGACAGCTTATGGATGGGACATGGTGAAGTTATATGTTACATGCCACTATGAAATTTCCAGCCCCGGCTTACAATTTACAGGTAAATAATAAATCCCGACCAGGCCTTTTATAACATCGTCATAATTTTTTTCAGTAATTTTATGTAAATAACCATTTTCCATATGTATGTAAAGTGTAACATCAAAGCATTCATAATTATCCATCAAGGCACTTATCATATCTATTGAATCCAGCGGGTTAAAAAAACTTTCGACCCATCGTCGTGAATTCTCTTCCATTATATACTCCTTTTGATAAAAACTATGTAAAAATCTTCGTATTTCCCCCTGTTTGGTTGACCACAAACTTAAAGTTACCGCCATCGTATTTCCCCCATGATCATTTAAAATTGTCCAACTATTATATTATTTGACGTTGAGGTTAAAAACCCTTTATGTAAATTGTTACAGTAGCAAAGGCTAAAAAAACCCCGACAATTGCTGGTGTCAGAGTTTAATTATATAATTTTTTATACGTTATGTCACCTATCAATGATTACCTTCCCAGTAACCTTTTTGATAAGGAGTGTACTTCATACTTGATTTTCTCTTCATCTATACCGGTAAACTCTCTATTCTGCATAACAATATTTCCATCAATAATTACAGTATCTACATCCGATGCCTGAGCTGAATAAACTGCGGTTGACATTGGATTGTTTTTCGGGTAAAAGTGAGGCTTATCAGTATCTATAAGTATTATATCCGCTTTCATACCCTCTGAAATTTTCCCGGTATCATCAAAGCCAATAGCTTTTGCCCCGTTACAGGTTCCCATTTTTAAAACAGTATCGGCCTTCATCAGCTGCGGATCCATGGCAACACCTTTGTGCAGCAGTGCAGCCAGATTCATTTCTTCAAACATGTTCAGGTTATTGTTGCTGGCTGCACCATCGGTGCCCAGGCAAACATTAATGCCCCTGCTGATCATCTCGGGAACTCTTGCAATACCGCTTCCCAGTTTCAGATTGCTGGAAGGATTATGAGCGATACTGCAGCCCTTTTTCCTCATTATATCCAGATCACTGTCGGTCAGGTGTACACAGTGTGCCGCTAAAACAGGTACGTCCAACACCCCGGTCTTTTCGCATATTTCTACCGAAGTCATACCATAGTCTCTTTTACTGGACTCAACTTCGGTAGCCGTCTCCAGAATGTGGATGTGAATGCCAGTATTGAGCTGCTTTGCCAGAGAAGCTGCATTTGTAAGAGTTTGTTCATTGAACATGTATGTAGAGTGAATTTCAACAAATACCTTTATACGGCCATCGGCACTGTTATGATACTGATTGTAGTAGTCTACCGTTCCCTGGCTCTTATCCAGGCGTTTCAACTCTCCGCCTTCAAAGAACTGAACCGGACTCTTGCAAAGATTTGCCTTGATTCCAGTTTCGGTTACAGCCCGGGCCACTTCATCCATAAACATATACATGTCTGCAAAAGCTGTAACTCCTGACTTCAGCATCTCAGCTATACCCAGCATGGTTCCCCAGTATACATCCCTGTCCGTAAGCTTTGCTTCTATGGGAAAAATATTATCGAAAAGCCAGCTTTCCAATGCAATATCATCAGCATAATTTCTCATTAAGGTCATGGCGCTGTGGCTGTGGGAATTTACCAGCCCGGGCAGCGCAAGCCTGCCTTTTCCGTCCAGCTCCTTCTCAAAGGAAACATTTTCAGGGAGTTTTTCAGCTGCAAAACAGATCTTTTTGTCCGAAACTCCGATGAAACCATTATGGATGACCATATTCCGGTCATCCATGGTAATTATATCAACATTCTTTATTAATAAATCCAGATTCATTATTCCCCCGCTTATTCCGCCCAGCTGTTAAGATATTTCTTCTGATCCTTTGAAAGCTTGTCAATCTTGACTCCCCAGGATTTCAGCTTCATTTCCGCCACTGCTCTATCTATTTCGGCAGGCACATCTATAACCTTATTTCCAAGCTTGCGGAAGTTGTGAAGCATGTATTTTGCGGAAAGTGCCTGCAAAGCAAAGCTCATATCCATTATTTCGGCTGGATGTCCGTCTCCCGCAGCAAGATTTACAAGTCTTCCTTCTGCCAGAAGGTTTATCCACCTGCCGTTGTCCAGCTTGTAACCCATTATATTCTTTCTCTGTTCCTGCTTTTCAACTGCTATATTTTCCAGCTGTTCCACTGAAACTTCCACATCAAAGTGGCCTGCATTGCACAGAATCGCTCCGTCCTTCATGCTCTTGAAGTGTTCGGCTGTTATTACGTCGCGGCAGCCGGTCACAGTTATGAACAAGTCTCCGACTTTAGCTGCTTCTGACATTTTCATCACTTTGTAACCATCCATTATGGCCTCTGCTGCTTTTACAGGATCTATCTCGGTAACAATCACGTTTGCACCGAAGCCCTTTGCCCTCATGGCAATGCCCTTTCCGCACCAGCCGTAGCCTGCAACTACTATATTTTTACCGGCAACAATAAGGTTGGTGGTTCTATTGATGCCATCCCAAACAGATTGCCCGGTACCGTATCTATTGTCAAAGAGATACTTGCAATTGGCATTATTTACTGCGATCATGGGGAATTTGAGAACACCCTCTTTTTCCATTGCTTTTAGTCGCAGAACACCTGTTGTGGTTTCTTCACAGCCTCCCATAATATGAGGTATAAGTTCTTTCCTTGTTGTATGCAGAAGATTAACAAGATCTCCGCCGTCATCTATTATTATGTTTGGTTTGTAGCCAAGCGCAAGATTGAGATGTTCTTCATACTCTTCCTTGGTCGAGTTGTACCAAGCGTAAACATCCAATCCGTCGGCTACAAGACCTGCAGCCACGTCATCCTGTGTTGAGAGGGGATTACTTCCAGTGACAGAAACTTCCCCGCCTCCTATTGCAAATAATTTTGCCAAGTATGCAGTTTTAGCTTCAAGATGCACTGATACAACAACTCTGACACCTTTAAACGGTGTTGTTGCTCTGAATTCATCCTCCAGGCTTCTAAGGATCGGCATGTTTCTTCTGACCCATTCGATTTTTTGTTTTCCCTTATCGGCCAATGAAATATCACGTATAACACTTTTCATTATAATAACCCCCATCTGTGTTTGTTTACCATTAAAATTATATGACACATTATAGCGTGTTTCAACATTTTATTTTTATTCATTTTTCTTACCCTCTATTAAAAATGTACATTGTCAATAGAGGGTATGTAAGCTTTAAAAACCTACTTCTTGCTCAATAATTCAGTAACTGTCACCATGCTGTAGCCTCTGTTTTTAATACCTGAAACGATCCCCTCGATATAGGTTATGTCGTATTGGTTAAAATGAAGAAGAATGATTGAACCGCCGTTGCAATCATTCACTACATGCTGTTGTACCTTTTTTGCTATTTCATCCGCAGAATAATTCTTTCTCATGGGATTTATGACACTGCTATTGGTTTCAAGACTCCATCCGATTACCTTATAGCCGCAGTCCTGGGCAATGGCAAGTATTCTGTCGCTTTTATTGCCGCCTCCGCCCGGCAGTCTCAGATAAGGGAATTCACTCTTCATCTTCTTTAAATACTCTTCCCCCAGGGCCTTCTTTACGCAGGTTTCCCAGCCCAATATCTCGTTTTTCACCTGCTGGTCGGACAGTTTTGTGAGTGTGGCATGATTCAGAGTATGGTTACATATCTGGTGTCCTTCGTTTATTGCCCTTTTCCATACCTGAGGATAATCGTCCAGTACACTTCCGATTATGAAAAACGTTGCCTTTATATCATTTTTTTTAAGAACATCCAATACTTTTATTATCAGCTTTTCGTTATAGCCGTCATCAAAGGTAAGAGCCACATAGGGTGTTTTTGCTCCCTTGAAAATTGTTTTTTGCACTGCATTGGCTTTCTTTTCGGTTTGAGCCTTATCTCCGCTCTTTGTATCAGGCTTTTTATCAGTTTGTTTATTGCCTGTATTTTTATTTATATCCTTATTTATATCAGGCTTCACTTCAGTATTTTTATTATTCTTACCTGTCTCAGGTTTATTTTCTGTTTTGATTTCAGGTTTGCTCTCAGATTTGCCCTCAGGTGTGATTACAGATTCCTTTGCATGTGCAGCTTCCGACTTTTTGCTGCCGGACTGGTTTTTACCCGTATCCGGGGATAACTCGTCGGCAGATGCCGGTAAGCTGTTTTCTTCCTGGGTCACCTCTCCGGTTTCCCTGGCAGAAAGAGTTATTTTTTGATTTGCGGTCTGAACGGTATTTTTAAGAAATGCGTCAGGAATAAGTCCCATCTGATTCTTTGATGCCATATTGACAATACCGCAGTACCATATCAATATGATAGCCACAGTACATACGGATAAAGTATAGACGGTACGGATAAATATTCTTTTGCCTTCCTCTGTAATCAACCTGTTATATTTCTCATATATGTTGAATTTATGCAATATTTTTTTTAACATTTATGTACCCTTTGGGAAAGATTATATTCCTGTTCCGGCCTTTTTTGAACGCCTGGCGGATATTTTGAAGACATAGTTTGCTCCTGAATTGTTATCCCAGTTATCGGCCGAATCCTTGAAACATAATTGCAGACTTTTTCCATCAAGAATTTGTATTTCTGCTGAAAACCCTTCAGCTTCCTTATGCATCTGAGTATATGTACTGTGGGACCATTCACTGCCATAACCCGAATGAAGGTATATGTTTTCAGCCCCCGACCCCGCAAGTAATCCGTTATAGATTATCTTAAGCCGGTCTCCGCCATATAAGGTTTTCTTCGATAGACCGACCCCATTTTCTTCAAATGATTTTATTGCCATTTAATCACCTCCGTACTATATTTTATACCCATTATGAGTGCATTTTCACATTATAATGGAATTTTTTTTAATATTATACCACGGTCAATAAATTTGGTCAATTTTACATATATGTAATTTAATTACATATATGGCATTATCAGTTTTTCCAAAGTGGGGTTGATACCTAAAACTTTTTTTAATTGCTTGTATTCTTCGATCACAGCTTTATTAACGCCGCCGGTTTTTTCGGCTCTTATCATAAGATTCTTCGGCGTTTCGAGAGGGGACACGTATTCAACTATTGACACCTTATAGCCCATTGCCTCAAGCAGCATCAGTCTGATTCCGTCAGTGAGCACATCCGCCAGTCTTGCTTTCAAAACACCATGCCTGGTTATATTCTGAAGTATATCAAAAGAATATTGGCTCAGTATTTCCTTCTGACAGCACGGAACCATTACAATTGCTTTTGCATTGTTGTTAACAGCCAGTGCTATTGCCTCATCCGTTGCAGTATCACAG
The DNA here is from genome assembly GCA_023392075.1 of Bacillota bacterium. Lineage (GTDB taxonomy): Bacteria > Bacillota > Clostridia > Acetivibrionales > DSM-1351 > Ruminiclostridium. Next base: position 22,934 of record JAEVZU010000001.1, read on the forward strand.
GCATGAAGGCTTATTGCCAGATGTATTTCCTCACCGGCAGTATAGTTGCGTATATCGGTTACTTTAAAGTCCATATTCTTATAGTCCAGCTGCTCCGCAATCTTTTTTGAAGCATCAATAACTGTTTTGGAGATATCAAGACCGATAAAATGACAGTTCTTTTTCAGCACTTCCTTAATATAATAGTTTAGAACAAAGGACAGGTAGGATTTCCCGCAGCCGCAGTCAACTACGTTTATTTTGCCGTACCTGGCGCACAGACTTTTAAGCATATCATCCACCAGTTCGATATAATGGTCGATCTGGTTATATTTTCTGATCATATCATTTTTAATCTTCCCATTTTCTCCAAGTATACCTATTGCCTTTAGAACAGCGTCGGCATGTCCCACTTTTATAAAATAATCCCTGTTGGTTATCTGTGAGGTCTCATTATGACCTTTACAGGCATCGGCAGTCTCCTGGTCCTTTGTCTTCATTTTAACGCCCTTATCATCGGCATCAATGTGAATTGCCGCGCCGCGTTCTTCATAAATCAGATTCATTGCTTCATACTGCTCTGCTATTTTTGCAATTCTGGCTCCCAGCCAGGAAATCTCCATTTTGTCATTTCTGCCGTTATACTGTAAAAACAGTCTGTTTTCCTTTAATGTAACAACTGCCTCATAAAATTTTGTTCCGGATTTAAAGCTGATCGTTATCTTTTTAAAAAAATCCGCATTTTCATTTATTCTTTGCTCAAGTCCCGTTAAAAACAGACTCAGCTTTGAAATACTTTGTTTATTCATGTTACCTCCGCTATTAGTGCTTTTGAACAGAAGTTCTCAGCAATTCAACATCTTCTTCGGTCAATTCCCTGCACTCCCCCAGACCCAGATTTTCATCCAGTCTGAGCCTGCCCATACTGAGCCTTTTCAGATAAATTACTTTTTTCCCGACAGCTTCAAACATTCTCTTTACCTGATGAAATTTACCTTCAACTATGGACAGCCTGATCTCTGATATCTCATCCGACCTGAGTATTTCCAGCCTTGCCGAAAGGGTTTTGTATCCGTCATCAAGTGTAACTCCTCTTTCAAAGGCTTCAATGTCGGCTTGCTCCACCCGCCCCTGTACATGTGCGTAATACTGTTTTGTAACATGCTTTTTGGGAGACAGTATTTCGTGTGCAAGCTGACCGTCATTAGTCATAAGAACAAGCCCTTCGGTGTCTATATCCAGCCTGCCTGCGGGAAACAGGTCAAAACACTTGTATTGCTCCGGCATGATGTCAAACACTGTTTTCTGCCTGGTATCGGTGGTCGCAGAAATAACTCCGCGGGGCTTGTTCATCATGAGATAAATATATTTACGGTACTCAAGTTTTACACCGTTCATCAGGATGGTGCTATACGCAGGATCCACATGTATACCGCTGTCTTTGACTACAGTGCCGTCAACAGTAACCAAACCGTTTTTTACGGCACTCTTGATTTCGGTCCGGGAGCCAAATCCAAAATTGGATAACACCTTGTCTAGTCTCTGCTTTTGTTTCAAAAGTCAAACCTCCTTGAAATAACAGATCACATATCGATGTTTTATCACGCCATTTTTCTCCAGCCTTTGGGATACAGGTTTTTCAGCATATCCCCGGTCTGCTTTGCCCAACCCAGAGAGTATCCGTCGACACAAATGCCGGTATAACCCTTTTCACCCGAATCAATTAGAGTTTCCCCCTTCAGGTAGCTGTTTGTCTCCCTGGCACCGGCAGCAAAGTTGAGTTTTCTTTTCATTTCCTCACTTTTCATGGATACTGCAAGAGAATGCGAAGGAACCAAACCCTTTGGACTGTTCTCTCCAAGGTACCAGCCGAATTTAGCCACCTTCAGGCCTGACAGATCAGGACAGGTTTCGGGCAGGTGATAAAAATTGTTCCCTTTTTGAAAAACATACCCTCTCATGCTCAAGGTTGTGCTGTTATATATAAAGTCCGCCAGTTCCAGGTTAAATTTCCTTAAGTCCTCAAAGCTGTTGATTTGAAAAGACTTTTCCCAGCTTCTGGTCCTTTGGAGAGCAGTAGAATTGTTATCATTGTCTCCATTCCTGTCACTATTCTCAAGCTTCTTTATGAGGGCGGCAAAATGTCCTTCCCCGTTCAGCCTGTGAGGCCATAGTCTGGCAGCTTTTGAAAAATCATATTTCCCGGCTGACCACTCCCTGCGGCCGCCCTCTATGCCGCCGGTTTTAGGTATTTCAAGCAATTCATAACCTCCCGGGTGTTGGTCCATGAACCTTTCTATCATTATCTCATCCTCTTCCGGGGAGAAGGTACAGGTGGAATATAATATTACTCCTCCCGGCTTCAGCATTTTGTCCACCTGCTGCAATATATCCCACTGCATGCAGCTGCATTTTTCACATTTAAATTTTTTCCAGCTTTTAACGGCATCCTCGTCCTTCCGGAACATTCCCTCCCCTGAACAGGGTGCATCTACCATAATCTTATCAAAGAAACCTTCAAAATTTTTGGCAAGCTTGTCGGGAGAATCATTGAGCACAACAGCATTCCTGACTCCGCAAAGTTCGATGTTTTTTACCAGTGCCTTGACTCTCTCGGCATTGATATCATTTGAAACCAGCAGCCCCTGCCCTTTCATTTGTGCAGCCATCTGTACCGATTTCCCGCCGGGCGCTGCGCACAGATCCAAAACCCGGTCTCCGGGTCCGACACCTATAACAGCCCCCGGAAGCATGGCACTGGGCTCCTGTATATAATACAGGCCTGCATAATAATACGGATGTCTTCCCGGGTTGTCACCTTCACTGTAATAAAAACCATCTGTAGTCCATGGAACAGGTTCCAGATGAAAAGGTGATATTTTTAGAAATTCGTCCACTGAAATTTTCAGCGTATTTACTCTCAAGCCGTAAAATCTTGGCTTTTTATAAGATTCAAGGTAACTGTTGAATTCCTCACCCATCAGTACCTGCATTTTATTCACAAACTCTTCGGGCAGCTTCATATATTAGAAATAAACTCCTGTAAATTAGAATAAACTCCTGGATAAAGAGATCTTTAGCAAAGCCTCTTAATACAGGAGTTATTATACCACAAAATATGGCACTTTAAAGCTTCCATATCACTTATTTTGTCCTTATCGCCAAATAAATACTATTTGCGGTCCAGAGGTATCTTTACCGTAAAGCGGCTGCTTATCCTGCTGGGATAATCACATAATTTAAAGGTTACAGGCCCTTTAAAGCCTGCTCCAAGTTTTAGATTATAATGGTAATAACATGATTTGTCTCCGCCTTCCATCCCTTCACTGATTATAGTAAGAGGATGTCCATTGGAATCAAATGCTTCATTGGTTATAGAAAAATTTTTATCTGAATATTGAGCATTTCTTTTCATTTCAGCACTTAAAAACATTTGATCTTTGCCGACAGTTATATCCGTTAAACTCAATAAATTAAATGGCGAATACAATATCTTCCAGTTTGCGGTATCCACGGTAAAATAGCACTTATCCTTATCCAGGGCTCTGATGTAATTACCTGTGATGTACAGCTCCTTCGGTTTTGTAAAATAGTTGCTCTGGAAATTCAAGGTTTGACGGTCACCGCCAGGATTGGAGCCCGATAATCCATTTACTATCCTACCCCACTCTTCTCCGTTTTCATCCATCAGCTTCAAATCTTCAAAAGTAAATAATTTTTTTGTATTGGCTGGGTCCAAGCTGATCGACAGAATACTTTTTATAGGGTAAATCCTTATATCCTCAAATTTTATCTTTTGTCCCTCAACCTCGACATTTTGATTGATATTGTATATTTTCTCAGCACCCGATAATTTCTCCCTGTCTATGGTGAACGGAATCTGCCAGCTTCCGCTTATAACTTCAGGTTCGCCAGGTATACCGGTATCTCGCTCCAAAATATTGTCCTTTGCGGATATTTCACTTTCTTTTAACTTCCCCTGTTCTTCCAAACTTACTCTTAAAACCAGATTGTCTGGTATTCCTTCACTCTGATTTTCATTTGAATAAAACTCTATTTTTCCCTCAAATTTTTTACCTTCATACTGTGCTGCATCGTAACCTATGCTCATCTTCAAATCCGCCCCCTTGGAATCGGTTAACTTAACGTCTCTGATACGGGGCATAATGTGACTGCCTTTGTTTTCCAGCGAATAGAAAACAATAATTCCACTATTATCGGCAATAACATCCTTTATTGTGAATTTGATATTTTCATACTCGGCGGATTTATCTATATGCTGGATATATTCATTTTCAACTGCTGCCGAGAGTCCTTTATCCAAACCTACAAGTTCAACAATATAATTTAACCCCGGAATCCTGGCTACATTGGAAGCAAAAGCGGGAGAGACTCTAATACCTGTAATAAACATGGCCAGCAGCAGGCTGCCCATAACTGCCGAAAGTGTTTTAAGCCTTTTTGCGGCTATTTTTCTCTGTCCCTTGTCAATGCCTTTATTTATATATTTATCTATATCCTCAGGAATTTTAATATCAGCAAACACAGTGACCACTTCCCTTCATACTCTCCCTTAACTGCTTGAGACCTCTGTTTATCCATGTCTTAACAGTACCGACAGGTTTGTTTAATGCTTTTGCAATATCTTCTGTTGAAAAATCCTCAAAATACTTCAGGATTAATACATCCCTGTATTTGGGTTTAATCCTTGCAAGACCATTTGACAGGTCAAGCCTTTCTTCTATTCCGCAGTCCGCATCCTTTATGCAAATATACCTAAAGTCTGCCATATCATCTGAAGTGTGCCTTGAAAGGTATTTCAACTCATTAAGACAGTAATTTATAAGTATTCTCGTCAGCCAGGTTGTAAAATACCTGCAATCCCTAAGCTTGTTAATGGAAATATAGGCCCTGCAAGTAGTCTCGGCCACCGCTTCCAGTGCGGCATGCTCATTCTTAAGATAAGAATATGCTGTTTTATATAATTTTTCCCCGGACACGGATATTATCTCGTAGAAGGCATCACGGTCCCCCTGCTGAGCCTTTCTTACCAATTCTTCCATAGCTTATATAGGCACTCCTTGATTTTCATTAACCCTACATATATTAGACCATAAATTGTTCATTCCGGATTCAAATACGCAAAAAATATTTATGACAATGCAGTACCTCCCACGCAAATATCACTGCCACACACTTCTTGACAGTCAATATTACCCATGCTATAATAGCTTTTGTCATTAAACTTGAAAAAATGTTAATGGCCCATTGGTCAAGTGGCCTAAGACACCGCCCTCTCACGGCGGTAACAGGGGTTCGAATCCCCTATGGGTCACCAAAAGGCATCTGCTATGTGCAGGTGCCTTTAATTATTTGTATTGGGGATTCGAACCCGGGAGGGCGCGAGCGTTTAGCAAAGGAGCCTGATAGTATTATGAATTCAAAGTTTATTACATCACAGTGAGTTTTTCTTTATTGATATTAGGATGAGCTACAACTTCCAATTTATCGTTTGGTCGGTAACGTGTTTTTGCCCTCAATACAAAAATCTTTTTCACACTATTAATCCAGCGAAACAGACAAATTTCGACAGGAAGTTTTTCTGTTTCTTTTTGTTCTGGCAAGATATAATGAAGGTAATTTTACTAGCCACTGATCAATAGGCAGATAATTGCTTATGGGTGCGGAACGTTTTCCTGTGCAGGAAATACGAGAAAAAAGCTGATAGATTGGGAAAACATATAGAGAAAAAGGATGATTGTATGGTATTTTCAAATGTTAATCCACAAGCATGCGGCATGGATAATATTATTTTAGAAAACATGAGAAGAAGCATGAAAAAGGATGGTATTCTCTGCGGCCTTGTGATGCGTAACGAACATATCATATTTGAGTATTATAAAAACAAAAAGGCTGAAAACGGCATTCATCACATCAACTCAAGTACAAAAAGCTTTACATCTGCATTAATTGGTATTTGCATGAAGCAAGGACTTTTACAGGATATTAACATCCCGATAGTTGAATTCTTCGGAGACATGCTATCGAATCAAAGTGATATAAGAAAAAAGCATATTACGCTGTATCATCTGCTGACCATGAGTGCGGGGCTCGATTGGCCGGAATTTGGCGAATGGAATTACTTCTCCCCGATGGAATACAGTAAAAATATCATTCGATTCATCTTTGATCGAGAAATGGAAGCAAATCCAGGCGAAAAAATGAACTATAATTCAGGCTGCTCCCATCTGCTATCAGCCATCATACAAAGAGTATCCGGCACAACAACAAGTAAATTTGCTGAAGAACACTTGTTTTCACCGCTTGGTATTAAAGATGCTCATTGGCTCAGTAAACAAAATGTCAATCTCGGCTCAAACGGATTGAGCATGAAGATACAGGATATGTTGAAATTCGGTAATCTTTATCTAAAGAAAGGGACTATTGAAGGCAAAGAAATTGTCCCTCAAAGCTGGATTACAGAGTCAACGATCCCTCGATTCTTAACATATCCTATTATCGGACATTATGGCTATCAATGGTGGGTATCAGGTATCAGAGCGAAAGAAGATAAAGAAATACAATTCTACTTTGCTATGGGCTTATTTGGGCAGTTTATCATCATCATGCCGGAATATGATATGGTAGCTGTTTTTGTCAGCGAAAATTATAGCGATACAATGAAACCATTGAAATATTTTCGTGAGTATATTGTTAAATCTATTGATTGCACCATTGCAAATTAACAATTCCAATTTGATAATGCGAGCGTTTACTAAAAGAGCCTGAATAGTTGTTTTGCAGCGAGCGTAGGAGCCCGGTACCGCACGATTATACTTATTAGCGATACTTATTAATTGTTTCATCGCTCCATACATGAGCTTCAATATACCGTTCCGGACCATATTTTCCATCGTCATTCCACTCCTGCGGCAATCCATACTTCTCAATAATTTTTAGTATTTCATCGTAGGTATAAAGCTTTTTCCGATATTCTTTGCCATCATTAATAGCCGGACTAAATGTCGGCATTGAATCACCATAAGTAAATGAAATAGTCTTTATTTCAAACTCATTAACAGGAATTTTAATAAAGGTGCTGTTTTCAAACCAAGTGCTTAGCCATGGGCTATGCTCAATCACCATATAATGCGGTGATGTTCTATTAATAAGCCCCCCTTTTTTGGCAAACTCCGACCGGATTATATTCTCGCAATTACGCCTGTACTCCATATACTTATCGTGTCTTTGTGCACTTTGGGATTTAGGTTTTGCTGCTTTGATCATATTAAGAATCGATTTTGCTTCATCAATCGGCAAGTCTGACAAGTTAACAAACGGTCCGATTGTTTTATCAAAATAATGATATAAATAAATTTCAACCACCACCAGTAACATAAATTTTCTACTCGCATTCGTAAACAATAGCGATATATTCTATCGCTGCTCATATATGTGAAATTTATAAGGTGCAATTGAATTATAATATCCAGGATCCAATATTAATTCATCCCTGTTCATTTCTCCGAGAGAGGGATTATACCGCCATATTACCAAAGGAGTAATTTCATATAATTCGTTATTAATCCTCTCAAACACTGATGTATACTGAGGAAACCGCCTGTCATAAATTTCTCTTTTACATTTATAAGCTTCACTGCCATAGGGTATTAACCTGGTAATTCCATGAATCTGTAATTTTCCGGCACATACCGCAACATGCGGATTCTCAGCCAGATTTCTGCATTTTAATGTATCTGAATAGCTTCCAAAATATAAGTGCAAGTCTTGATCATATGCAAAACAAACAGCGGAATTATCCGGATAAATTTTGCTTGTAGTCGCCAGGTATAATAATTTTTCTTTTTCCAATAAATTTAAGACAGTACCAGAATCAAGCTTCATATAGCCTTACCCATCCTCTGCTATTATTTTACAAATCAAATTACGTACATTAAATTATTATAAATATCCAATATTAGTAAATAATATCTTATCCTACTGAAACAGTCAACCTGAATAAGCCAATCAGAAATTAATATTATTCAACAATTTTTTTATTTTAAGCTGGCTTACGCCTAATAAAAGGAGTGTCATAGAATGAACGTCCTTTCATTCTACGGCACTCCTTCAGCTTTATATATTTGTAAGATAAAATAAAACTTGCTTAATCATATGTGTGACATTTATCCTCAGGCAGCATTTTCAAACAGGCAGGGTTTTAACAATCCCCAGCAAGTATTGTTTCATAATAGCATAATCAACAGAATCTACGGTATTATCAACGTTCAAATCCAGAACACTATTATATTTATTCTGGGGATCCATCAAATACTGCTTAAATAAAGCAAAATCCAACGCATCTATATTTCCGTCATCGTTGAAATCTCCGTATTTTACCGGTGCGGTACTTTCAAAGAAATTGACCTTTTTCATTTCAGCCCATATAGCATCGGCTGCCGCATAACTTCCTGCCTGTGTAGGATGTATTCCATCTGACAAAATGTATGAAGAATATTTCCCTTCAAAAGTAGGTCTTAAATCAAGAAAGTATCCTTTAGGCGCCGTAGAACTGGTTACAATACTCTGAATCTGTGGTCTTAGTGTATCGAGTTTGGGCTTTAACGAACCGGCCAACCCCCCCACAGGATCAGGATAAAACAGGTAGAACACTTTGATGGTCCCGCTTTTTCCCATTTGTCCAAACAGTGTTCTTGCCGCCGTGACTGCGTTGTCAACATTACCTGCAAGGCAGTCGTTTCCCCCGCCGTCCATGATAACATACTTTACAGCGCCTGCATTTACACCATTCTGGTATTGTGTGGGAATGTTCGGCGATATTCCGCCGCTTAGCATGGTTCCGCTTACCGAGTTATCTCTGAATTTGTCGCTTGAATCCAGGACTCCTTCATTTTTGGCGTTTTGCTGCAGCCTTGTTACTATATCACGTGACAAGGCCAGGAATGAATCCCCGATTACAAGAACTTCACTTCCTTTAATTTTGCTTGCAGCAGCACTCTGAGCATTGTTTGAAGTATCATCGGACGTGGCTTTTGCGACATCAGGTACTAAATTGAAACTTAGAAATGCAATCATAACCACTAATGTGATAATCCTATAAAAAATAACCCCTTTTTTCATAACAACAACCTCCTATAAAATATTTATATACAATGCAAAAGCATATGTATTAATTTAGAAGTGGAAATACTGCTATGAAAAAATATATAAAACTGCTCAGACTGTTTTGCATATAGAATTTATTTCTTAAAATTTAAGCATATTATTCTGAACATAAACATTTATGTGTCAAATTTCACTCAATAACCATTGTGATTATTTCCATTTAATTCAATTATGTATAATATTTTCCATATTTTCAACAGTAATTTTATATATAATATAACTTTTTGTAATATTAATTTCAGGAGTTCTTCGGACCCTTTGGGTGCTCTCCTCCCTTCGACGGGACCAAACTCCTGAGGCATTCCATCTAAAGTTTAGAGCTCTTGGACATTCAATAAAGGATTTGAAATTCCAAACCTTTTTCGTCTCCAGCATGTATACTCTCTATTGACAATGTAAAACACGCCTCACGCCGGCTATTTTTCCACTTTTCTTTGTCGTCATCCTTGCTTTGCGTCAGCAAGGCTGCGTCCATCCTCCTCGAAAATTGCCAAAATATCTCAGCGCGAGGTCGGTGATTTTTGAGTCAGTAATTAAATCTATGTAAATTCAACCCCTGTTTTGTTGTTTTTCTGCCATTCATAAAATTCATTAATCCGTTTACAGGGGCTATTACTGCATTGTTTACATGTTTGTATACCTTTATTGGTATTACACTGGGTAATATTACATTTGTCGGACAGAAAAAACTTTTTACCGGATTTGCAGCCGTAACATTTCATTTCCTCGATATTAAATGTCCGGTTGTAAATCTCTCCCCATTTGTCTGCAAGTTCCCGTTTCAGTGAAATATTACCAGTTGATGTAACAATAAATAATGGACATTTAGAACAATTTATACCACAATATGCTATTAATTTATCCAACGCTCTTTCCTCCCAATCCATATTTGAGAAGTACTCATCCTCGTTATATTGTCTTAAGAAATTTCATCAATATTGGCTCTTACAATACCTTCAAGATAATGTACCATTTCTTTTAATTTATCTTCATCTGATATTGCCTGAAGATTTGTGTCAATCAGTACGTTGTCCTTTACACTTATTCTGATTTGAAATTCATTTAATTCTTCATTATCCACAAGTCTGATCAAGGGAAATCCTCTATTAAGTTCTAACTCAAGCTTTCTTCTCATACCCTTGACCATATCAATAAAATTCTCTTCCCCTATGGAATTTATATAAGGAATAATTCCCATGCCAAATTCCAGCCTGATAGTATCACCTTTATAACTCTTTTCCATACTTATCATCCTTTGGTCATTACTATGCAATAATATTTGTTCTCGCAAGAACTGATAAATATTAACATTGCTAATTCCAATATCTTCACTCATTTTTAAAACTGACTTAATAATAGATTTGCTATACTTAAGTTCGTATATTTTATTTTCCATTTCAAGCAGTCTGCTATAGAGAATATCGGATAGTTTGTCATTATTTTCAGATAGCAGCACCATAGAAATTTCATTCATGGTTAATTTAATATTCCTGAGCAAAAGAATTTGTTCCAATCTGTTAATTCCCTCTTCATCATAATATCTGGCATGTGATACCTCATCTTTAATACTTTCTAACAGTCCAATTTCTTCATAAAATCTGAGAGTTCTTTTTGTTATATTGTATTTTTTCGATATATCACTTATCTTCATAAGTGTTGCCATCGTTTTATATTCTCCCTCCTCCAAAATTCGTTAGAAGCACTTCTTATGTTAAGTGTAAATGATTACGCAGCGTAACTGTCAACAGTTTTTTTATAATTATTTGTATTAAATTTCAGTCCTGATTATCCGGCTTTTTATAAACAACCTTAATAGCATTTTTCTATATTATACCAAATGATTTTATATTAATTATTTAAGCCAGTAAAATATGCTTAAAAATTTATTTACAATATTTGGAATTTAATGTATGATTAGATAAAATAAATACATCAAGGAGGAAAACTGTATGAAAAGATCGGTTAAGGTCCTATCGTTAGTATTGGTAATATTAATCTCGCTATCAATACCGGCTTTTGCCTCTGTCAGTTCAAGCGCAAATATCGTTAGCTACGGGTATAACCAAAACGGTGATTATATCGTAGTTGTAGAAGTTGACGGCTGCGGCATTTCCAGTGCTCTCTGGGACAATGTCAATGTAGCCTACAGCAGCATCAACATCATTAATTATAATAAGGCACAGTATGTATATAACTTTGGTAAACCGTCGCACGATCTGCACTTTTTTACAATTTATTTTTCAAATGGTACGTATATACAAGCTGATTTTATGACTTAATAAACATCAATATTCTGCAGGATTTGGAATGATATATAAAAAAACTTTGCCATTGCAAAGTTTTTTTATTGGGTATGTGCCCTGTTCAACAGGACATATATGCCATACTTCATTAAAGGTGTATATATTCGGTAACTTTATCTGTAAACAATATCCCATCCAAATGGTCAAGTTCATGACAGAAGCACTTGGCCAGCTCACCTGATCCTGTGTGCCTGACTTTCTCACCGTCTTCATTCAGTGCCTCAACTGTAACTTTTGCAGGGCGTATTAATCTGCCGGCAACACCGGGTATGCTTAAACACCCTTCAATAACTTCCTGGCTCCCCTCCTGGCTGACAATTACGGGATTAACCAGTTTAATCAAGCCATCTCCCATGTCTATTACAACAAGTCTCTTCAAAATCCCCACCTGCGGAGCCGCAAGACCTGCCCCATTGTCGGTGTGGTACATGGTATCAGCCATATCGTCCAATAGCAGCCTTATCTGGGCGTTTACTTCTTCCACAGGTCTGCATTTTTTTCTTAATATCTCATCCTCCACCGTTCTGATCTGTCTTATTGCCATCAAACAACACCTCTGCTTTTTTGAGCCCTTGATTTTCTTTCACTTTCCTCAAAGTTGAACACATCTTCAATGGTACTGTCAAATACTTTGCAAATGTCATAGGCCAGCCATATTGAAGGTTCAAACTTTTCAGTTTCAATTGCATTTATTGCCTGTCTGGATACCCCTACCAGTTCTCCCAGCTGTTCCTGCGTCAACCCCATTGTTTCACGAAGTTCTCTGATTCTATTTTTCATTTTTACCTCCGTATGTCTGCACATTTCTCCGGATTAATTTTTATCCAGCTGTAATGTATACCTTACATCAATTTTATACCGGTCCGGTTGTCCATGTCAAGTCTACCTTACAAATTTGCCTGTAAAAAAGACACAAAGCCGCTCATTCAACTTTGTGTCTTTTGGATAAACAATACAAAAAAACTTATTTATGATGCGTTTCATTAAAGTTCCTGCTGGCATTGGTTATATGCTGGATCGTAAGCTTCTCGGCAGTATCTGCATCCTTGTTTTTGATTGCTTCAAATATGGCTCTATGCTCATCAAGTGCCTTTACAGGTCTGCCAGGAGTTTCAAAGGAGTTATTTCTCGCACTCTGAATATAAAAATGAAAGGTGCTGAGCATATGCATCAGAGGCCTGCTTTTACTTGCTCTGAAAATAATATCATGAAATTTGGAGTCATAGGTCATCAGATGCTGCGCATCGTTTTTCATGGTATAAAACTCCTCAAGTTCAAGAGCCTCCTGCAGTTCCTTGATCTCTTCTTCAGTTATTTTCTCTGCCGCCCATCTGGCCGCCAGACCTTCAATCATTGTCCGTATAGTAAATATATCCTCAACATCCTGTTCGGATACTCCTTTAACTATAACGCCCTTATTGGGTATGGATTGAACCAGTCCTTCCAGCTCAAGTTGTCTTATTGCCTCTCGTATGGGAGTCCTGCTTACTCCAAGCTCCTCAGACAATCTCAATTCAATCAGACTGTCACCTTGTTTATAAACTCCTGTCAGGATTTGCTTGCGAAGCTGATTAAAAACCTTCCCCCGAAGAGAATTCACCAGGTTTTCACTTTCATCATATTCCAGCCTAGCCATTTTTTTGATTTCCCCATCTGCGTGCAAAAATGCCTACGCACCCGCACGCTGTTTATTAAATAATTATATTAGCCGTTATTTACCTTTGTAAAATTCAGCAAACCTCCGGCAAGTATCATCTGTACCTGTCTGTCCGACAAAGATACCTTTACCTTTATTTCTTTATTTTTTGTAAGATTTCTTATTATAATAGTATCAGCCTTTTTGACCTGATCTATGGTATTTTCAATAGCAAGTTCATCATCCATGTCTATGGTATCATAATCTGCTTCATTTTCAAAGGTCATTGGAATTATTCCTGAATTGATCAGATTTGCCATATGAATTCTGGCAAAGGATTTTGCTATAACTCCCTTGATTCCAAGCTGAAGCGGTGCCAATGCGGCATGCTCGCGGCTTGAACCCTGACCGTAGTTTGAACCTCCGATTATGAATCCTCCGCCGTTTGCCTTCGCTCTTGCAGGGAATTCGGGATCACATGGAGTCAGACAGAATTCAGCAAGGTAAGGTACATTGGATCTGAACGGCAGCAGCTTTGCATTTGAAGGCATTATGTGGTCTGTTGTAATATTGTCTCCAACCTTTATTAAAGCTTTTCCCGATACCTTCTCGGTCAATGCCTTGTTAACAGGGAACGGCTTTATGTTTGGCCCTCTCACTACCTCAACAGCACTACCCTCCGGTGCAGGAGCCACCACAAGATTGTCATTTATAACAAATTCCTCAGGCATTTTTATTTGGGGAGCCTCTCCCAGCTCCCTGGGGTCGGTCAGTACTCCGGTAAGTGCACTTGCAGCTGCAACTTCAGGGCTTACGAGGTAGACCTTGGCAGAGGTTGTTCCGCTTCTGCCTTCAAAGTTTCTGTTGAAGGTTCTCAGGGATACCGCATCCGTGCATGGAGCCTGCCCCATACCGATACATGGACCGCAGGCAGATTCAAGAATTCTTGCTCCAGCCGAAACCATATCGGCCAAAGCACCGTTCTGTGCAAGCATTGTAAGAACCTGCTTAGAGCCTGGTGCTATTACAAGACTTACATCGGGATTAATTGTCTTTCCTTTTAAAACGGCCGCTACCTTCATCATATCCATGTATGATGAGTTTGTGCAGCTTCCGATTGCAACCTGATCAACTTTGATTTTGCCTATTGTCGAGATCTTTTCAACATTATCCGGACTGTGAGGTTTTGCAGCCATTGGTTCGAGAGCTTCCAGATCAATAACTATATGTTCCTCATAATTTGCATCGGCATCAGGCAACAATTCCGCCCAATCGGCTGCTCTGCCCTGTGCCCTGAGAAATTCACGAGTCACATCATCACTTGGGAATATTGAAGTCGTAGCACCAAGCTCGGCTCCCATGTTTGTGATGGTTGCTCTTTCGGGAACGGTAAGGGTTTTTATACTCTCTCCTGCGTATTCAATAACCTTTCCAACACCGCCCTTTACCGACAGTACCCTTAAAACTTCGAGTATGATATCCTTTGCGGACGACCACGGATTGAGCTTTCCTTTAAGTTCCACCTTACAGACCTTTGGCATTGTCAGATAGTATGGTCCGCCGCCCATTGCAACGGCAACATCAAGACCGCCTGCACCGATTGCCAGCATGCCGATTCCTCCTCCTGTGGGAGTATGGCTGTCCGAACCCAGCAATGTCATTCCAGGAACACCAAAGCGTTCAAGCTGCACCTGGTGGCATATCCCGTTTCCGGGTTTTGAAAAATACACACCGTGCTTGGAAGCAACAGTTTGAATATATTTATGGTCGTCAGCATTTTCAAAACCGGCCTGTAAAGTGTTATGATCGATATAAGCTACCGATTTTTTTGTCTTTACCCTTGGTATTCCTATTGCCTCGAATTGAAGGTATGCCATTGTGCCGGTAGAGTCCTGTGTGAGTGTCTGGTCGATCCTGATGGATATTTCACTGCCCGTAACCATTTCACCGCTAGCAAGATGATTTTTTATTATTTTTTGTGCTAAATTCAAACCCATTTCTATAAAGACCTCCTAATATATATATTAATAATTAATGATTTCAATCTGACAAGTTTTAAAATGCCCATACAACAAGGCGATAGACCTGCGCGTTATAATAATACCTGTTATTCAATATAAAACTATACACTTTTTTACTGAATAACAGTATTAATTATTTAACAATTTATTTAATGCACCCGGCCCGGCTTAAATAAAGCTCAGCAGACAAACAATACTATTTGCCTGCCGGAATCAAGCCTGGAGCCAGTTCCTTTATACTCTTCAGCATCTCCTTGTCACTGATGGAGGTATTTCTTCCGCTCCCGTACTGAGCGTCAATCCATTCCTTTATCACAGCTACCCTGTCATCTTTTTTGTCTATAAGGCTGTCACCTGAAAGACGGAAATAGTTATTGACCCACAACGCAATGCCTGCCAGGCCGGAGGTCTGTGTTATGGCAACTCCTATAGGTCTGTTCAGCAGCTTGCCTGTATTGAATATATTGTATATTTCTTCATCCTTTAAAAGTCCGTCGGCATGTATTCCGGCCTGTGTCACATTGAAGTGTCTGCCCACAAACGGTGTTCTTGGCGGGATCTCATAGTCAAGTTCCTTTTCATAATACTCGGCTATTTCAGTAATAACCGCAGTATCCATGCCGTCGGTGGTTCCCCTGAGTGAAGCATATTCAAATACCATGGCTTCAAGCGGTGTATTTCCTGTACGTTCTCCTATTCCCAAAAGTGAACAGTTTACTGAAGAACAGCCGTACAGCCATGCTGTGGCCGAATTACAGACAGCCTTGTAAAAGTCGTTATGTCCATGCCATTCGATGAGCTCGCTGGGGAAGCCGGCATGGTGTCTCAAACCGTAAATTATGCCGCCCACACTTCTCGGAAGGGCCGCACCGGGATAGGAAACGCCATAACCCATGGTATCACAAGCTCTGAGCTTTATCGGCACTCCGCTTTCATCCATAATCTTTCTGAGTTCAAGTGCAAAGGGAACGACAAAACCGTAAAAATCTGCTCTTGTCAGATCCTCCAGATGGCATCTCGGCTTGATACCCACACTGATAGCTTCCTTGATTACGCTGAGATAGCTGTCCATAGCCTGTTTTCTTGTCATTTTGAGTTTATTGAATATATGATAATCAGAGCAGCTTACCAGGAAGCCTGTTTCCTTCATCCCCATCTGCTTGGCAAGCTGGAAATCACTTTTGGACGCACGGATCCAGCTGGTTACCTCAGGGAATTGATAGCCTCTCTCCATACATTTATATACTGCTTCCTTATCCTTGTCGCTGTACAGAAAGAATTCGGTCTGACGGATAATACCGTTCGGACCGCCCAGCTTATGTAAATAGTCAAATAAAGTAACTATTTGTTCCGCAGTATATGGAGCCCTTGACTGCTGTCCGTCTCTAAAGGTGGTATCTGTTATCCAAATTTCATCTGCCGGGTTCATTGGAACTCTTCGGTGATTAAAGGCACATTTGGGTACTTCATCATAATTGTATATCTCTCTGTAAAGATTAGGCTCGGCAATATCCTGCAGTGCGTATCTGTACTGTGTTTGTTCCAGCGTGTTGGACTTCCTGTTAAATTCTATCATGCTGACCCCCATTCTGCTGCTGTGCAGCGACACAAATGCTAAATGAAAATTTATAAAGATAGGTCTGAATATCTTCAGACCTCTTTAGAATCGTATTTATGTATATGTGTATCATTGTATACAATTATACACTCACTGTCAATGATTTATAATCTCTTAAATTACTCCAAATATTTCATATTTATATTTAAGGTTTCTGTGCTGTATAACTAAAAATATCTGCCTGACTATGGAAAATAAAGAAGGATTTTAATTCTTTTTGTAGAATATTTGTAGAATAGTAGTATAATTGCAATATATGGTATTATTATATTTGAGGAATGAAAATAGATTCCATGGTTTTCATTTTCAACATTTCTATCTTTCGGGGGGAGTATTATGAAAAAAGAAGAGACAAATGGTAAAAAGCCCAGTAATCTTTATATTATTGGTGCTGTAATCAGTGTTGTTTTATGTGTCATTGGAGGTATTATAAGCGGTAAAGTACAGTTTGCCTTTTACACGCTGTTTGCATCTCTGGTAAGCTGTGTTGTTTTTATAATTCTTACAGGGCTTCAGTACAAAAAAACTATCACACAGTTCTCTAAAGATTTGGATGGTTTTAAATCAGGTGATTTTTCACATATGATTGAACCAAAGGCTTATGGTATATTGGGTCATATGGCATCTATCGTCAACCTCGTTATCAGTGATGTGCGTTCACTGATAGAAAGCTTCTTTAATCTGTCATTATCTATTACCCAGGCGTCCAGAAAAGTAACGTCAACTTCCGAAAACGCTTCCAGTGCAATTGAAGAAATTGCAAAAACTATTGATGAAATAGCAAAGGGAGCATCTTCACAGGCTGAAGAAGCGCAGATGGGTGTTCAGGTAGTAGACAAGCTTTCAGATCAGATAAATTTTGTATACGAAAGCTACAGTGGTATTACAAATGAGACAAACAAGATAATTGATCTTAACACGGTAGGTCTTAAGGCAGTAACCACTTTGAGGGATAAATCCAAAGAAACCTACGAAACTTCTGAAAAGATTTTCGCTGTTGTTGAAAATCTTACAAATACCACAAAAGATATTGGATTATTTGTTGAATCCATCGAAAACATCGCCGAACAGACAAACCTGCTGGCGCTCAATGCCGCCATTGAAGCAGCAAGAGCAGGTGAAGCCGGAAAAGGTTTCGCGGTTGTTGCCGATGAAGTTCGAAAGCTGGCCGACCAGAGCAGAAAATCCACTGAAGAAATCAATAATATGATGCAGAGCATTCAGGAAGAGTCTGCATTAGCTATCTCCTCAATGGAAATAATGAAAAAAGTATCGCAGGAACAGAATTTTGCAGTTGATAAGACAAACAGTTCCTTCTCAGATAT
The DNA here is from genome assembly GCA_023392075.1 of Bacillota bacterium. Lineage (GTDB taxonomy): Bacteria > Bacillota > Clostridia > Acetivibrionales > DSM-1351 > Ruminiclostridium. The sequence goes on from JAEVZU010000001.1 coordinate 41,002, forward strand.
AGCAAATGCCATTGATTACATAGTAGCAAAGATAAATGATGTAAATAAGGCCGTTATTAAAATGCAGGACGACAAGAGTGAAGTTATCAGTGCTATAGAAAATATCTCCTCTGTTTCCCAGCAAACTGCCGCTTCCAGCCAGGAAGTTGCCGCAACCACTGAAAATCAGCTCAAGACTCTTGACGATATGAAGATTGCATCGGAAAGCCTCAATCAGCTGGTAAAACAACTAGACCTGAAACTGAAGAAATACAAACTGAGATAAATAATATTAAGGATTTATAAGCTTATTTAATAAAAAGAAGCATTTCTATTGAAATGCTTCTTTTTTATATCCTGGTAATGTAATACCAATTTGCTTATTGTTCCGGTTCAGCCGGATTTATATCAAGTTTTGATCATCAATATTTACGGTTGGGCAGCTCAGCTGCAGCCTGTTCCTGAGTAAATACTCCTTCTTCTGATTCAATTCTCTTTGGAATGTCGGCAGTTTTTCCTGCCATGATCTGTTTGACTATATCCATCAGCTGCGGTCCTATCAGAGGATTACATTCCACAGTGCAGTTGTATTTGCCGGCTGCCATAGCTTCAAATGCTCCCTTGACACCATCTATGCCAACTATGATTATATCCTTGCCAGGTTTCTTGCCGGCAGCCTCTATGGCCTGAATGGCTCCAAGCCCCATATCATCATTGTGGCAGAAGAGAACATCCATTTTGCCCGCATCCGATTTCAGCCATGATTCGGCAACCTGCTGCCCTTCAGCACGTGTGAAGTTACCAGACTGTGACTTAACTATATTAAACTTTATGTCGGTACTTGTAACGATTTTCTTGTCAAAACCTTCTTTACGGTCTATTGCAGGAGCCGAACCAACAGTTCCTTCAAGTTCGTAAATATTTATTTCCTTCTTTCCCGGGAAAAGCTTTGCAGCATTATCCAGCAAGTATTGAGCTGCTCTTTCGCCTTCCAGTCTAAAGTCCGAGCCAAGGAATGTTACATAGTAATCCTCGGCTTTTTTACCGCCTTCCATTTCAACAGCACGGTCTGTCAGTACTACCGGAATTCCTGCATCCTTTGCTTCCTGTAAAACTGCATCCCAGCCTGTTTCAACCACTGGTGAGAAGGCTATAACATCAACTTTTTGAGCTATGTAACTCCGGATGGCAGAAATCTGATTTTCCTGTTTTTGTTGAGCATCGCTGAATTTAAGATCAATTCCAGCTTCTTTGGCCGAATCCTGAATACTTGTGGTATTTGCGGTTCTCCAACCTGATTCCGCACCAACCTGAGCAAATCCAAGTACGATTTTCTTTCCTGAATTATCAGATGATGCCGCAGCGCTTGATTGCGCAGCCGCAGTATTTGAACTGCTGCCTGATGAATTTGCTCCGCATGCTCCAATTGATAACGCCACAGCTGCAGCCATTATAACAGCTAACAATTTTCTCATTTTCATATACTCGCCTCCTAAAAAATTATGGTAACTCATTCCGGTTACCCTTTATACGTACATTATATATCTGTACCCTTTTACAACAAATGGAGTTTCTTTTGAAAAAGTTGTGAATATTTTTTAAGAATGTCTGTCTTGATTTGTAGTATTTCTTTAATTTATACTTTCTTCAGCGGCATTTGTAAAAATTTCTATAATTTCCTCAAACTAACTTCTTGAAATTTCTGGGCGAATATCCTGTCTGCTTCTTAAACAAGTTACTGAAGTAATGCGGATCATTGTAGCCGGTTTCATAAGCTATATCGGCAGACAGCATATTTGTGGTTTTCAGCAGCTCCTTGGCCTTGTTTATACGTACCCTGGTCAGAAATTCTATAAAGGTCTCTCCTGTTTCTGCAGCAAAAATTGTGCTGAAATGACTGGGACTCATCTTTACCCTTGAGGCAACAGTTGACAGGGACAGTTCGGCATCACCGTATTTCTCTGAAATAAACTCCTTGGCCGAGGCGATTATGTCTGCATATTTATTGTCAGAGGCAGTATTTCTGAATTCAATTACCTTTCCTACCGTCAGTGATATGATTTCCCTGAAATGGGTAAGTGAATTTAAACTGCAGGCGATATCTTCAACATTTGCTATCTCCGGTATCACATTCTCAAGTTTTGCCCCAAGCCCTTCAACAAACCTCCGCGCAGCCAGTATGATGTTTACAAAGGAATAGTACATATACAGGAAGGACTGAGTTCCTGATTTTTCAAGACACCCTGCATATCTCTCGATGGTTTCGGGAATCTGGGCTTTGGTACCGTAAATAAAAAAATCATCCCAGTTTACCTCGTCAAACTTTGGAAGTATACCCTTTGAATCGGATTCCAGACGGATATCTGTTATATTTGTAATACTCTTGTTTTCAATAAGGTTTCTGTATTTGCAGGCTGCCTCGGCTTCACGGTAGGATTTTGGCACATTCTGCATCCGGTCTACGGCACAGCCCATCCCCATTATTAAATCATAACCATGTTCTTTTTTAGCATGTTCTTTAATATTTTCCGACATGGCTTCAACTTTATTGTTGAGAGCCTCTTCAGTCTCCCCTTTAAGCAAGGCGATATAGTCCTTGCTCCTGTGAAAACCGATAATATTCGGATTGTTTCCCTCCAGCTTATTTATTATTTTTTCTATACACTCTGTTTTACGTAAGTCGTTGGAGGAATCAATATAAAGTACCGAATACCACTTTGAAAATAATACAATATTGAAGTTTATGCTCTGCTCTATGGCCTCATTGCTGTTAAGCCAGCCAAGTATAAATTCTCCCAGGAACTTGTCCCTTAAAGCTGACTTTTCACTTTCAAGCTGTCCCTCAAGCTTTTCAAGCCTGATCCTTTCATTATTTTCAGTATCCAGCTTGGAAGACACCCGCCTTAATGTAGCTATCAGCTGAACCGAATCAACAGGCTTGAGGAGATATTCTTCAACGCCTATGTTCACTGCCTCTTTTGCATAATTAAACTCATCATGCCCGCTTAAAATAATTATCTTGATCTTGGGGATATTCTTTTTTATTACCCGTGACAGAGCCAGACCGTCCATAAAAGGCATCCTGATGTCGGTAACAAGAATATCCGGCTTTAATTCTTCAATCAACGGCAATGCTATTTCACCATCCGGAGCTTCTCCGCAAAAAGTAAAACCGTGCTGTTCCCACTTGATACTGTCACGTATCGCTTCTCGCATTACTATCTCATCTTCAACAAGAAAAACCTTATACATATGACTTCCCCCTTAAATCGAGCCCTTTAATCAATTAACTATGAAATAATAAGGTTAACAAAGCGGATGGTTATAATTTTATGGTTTCTAAAGGAATGGTCACCGAGACCTGCGTTCCTTCATTAATTGTACTGTTTATTTGAAGTCCGTATTTATTCCCGTAGTACAGTTGTATTCTCTGGTGTACATTGCTCATGCCGAAACTGCCGGCATCGCTGTTTTCTCCATGATCCAGGTCCAACGACCGTTTGACTGTCCTGAGCTTTTCTTCATCCATGCCTATTCCGTTATCAACAACCTCAAAAAGCATTTCCTGTTCATTTATACGGCTGCCTCTGACAATGATTTTTCCATTTCCCCGCTTGTTCTTTATACCGTGATACAGTGCATTTTCTACCAATGGCTGCAATGTAAATTTGGGGATGTTGAATTTCTCTATGGAATCCATCACCTGTATGGAATAGTCCATGGTATCCCTATATCTGACCTTAAGAATGGACAAATAGCTGCTTACATGTTCAAATTCCTCCTGAACCGTAATGACATCCCTGCCCTTGCTTATACTCTTTCTGAAAAAATTTGACAATTCGCGTACCAAATGAATAACCTTGTCGTTATGCCCGGTTTCAGCCATCCAAACAATAGTATCAAGGGTATTATACAGAAAATGAGGATTTATCTGGGCCTGCAGCACCTTGAATTCTGCATTCTTAAGCTTTTTCTGCTTTTCCATGCGCTCATCCATAAGTTCCTTTATTTTTATTGTCATTATGTTGAAGCTGTGGCCTAAATCGGCAATCTCATCGCTGTTGACATCCATGATCCGCTCGTCAAAGTTGCCTGTAGAAACGATTTTGGTCATCTTCCGCAGGTTTTTTATGGGGTTTGACACACTGCCGGAAATATACCAGGCAACTATAAATGATACTATTATCAGACAGCCCAGCGTTATCACATTAAAAAGCAGCCAGTTTTTTATGCTTTTTTGAAGCTGGGAATTAATTTCTCCGCAGGTATTTACCTCATACATTATGTAATCCTGAATTTCACGGTTTATCAGACTTGATATTGACCGTACCTGATCCAGCGTTATCATTTGCTCCTCCACAGGCTTTTTGTCAGCAATCTGTACTCCGATTTCATCCACATATTTATACATGGAACCAAGCGTCCTCAGAATTATATCAAGATCCAACAGTCTGGCGGAATCATTTGTGGAATCAATTATCTGATGTATGGTCTTTTCAAAATTATTAATAATATTATACTGATTTGCCTCTTTGAATTTTTTGGTTCCAGAGACGATGAAATACATCTCATAGTCGATATCTCTCTGAAACACACCGTTTAGGCTGTTGGCCCTGGTTATATTTGTGATTATGTTATTGTATTGAACTGAATAATTATTAAAACTTATCACAATCAGAAGATTGATGCTTACCATTACAATGATAATGGTACTAAAGGAAAAGAGCAGCCTCTTCCGCAGAGATACACGTCTTAGCAGGCTGGGAGTCTTGCTGCTTTTGTTTTTATCAGGCAATTTTATCCTTAAATCCATGACATTACCTCCAAAAACTATATTAATATAATTTTCCATAAACAGTCAATATTTCGACCAACAAAAACCTGTTTATGGGACACCACAAAACAATACACCGATAGAAACTCTTCTACCGATGTATTGTCCGGAAGGAAAAATCTATATTTGTTTTGCGGCACTTCCCGTATCTTTACTGAGCTTTCCCATATTGCTCTTTTTATTGTTTACTCCCTCAATACTTCTCATGGAGAGGAACCTTTGTATAATAATGAATATACATAACAGTGCAGCCATAACAATTCTGGTCCACCAGGAACTGAGTGTTCCCTGGAACATAATTATGGTCTTTATGGTGCCGTTAATCAACACCCCGAAGAATGCACCCACAACGCCTCCCACGCCGCCAGTCAGGGTGGTTCCGCCTATTACGGTTGAGGCTATGGCATCCATTTCCATTCCCTGTCCGTGCAGTACATAGCCCGAAAGCATATAGAGACTGAAAACTATACCTGCCAGGGCCGCACACATGCTGCTCAAGGTATAAACTGCAACCTTTGTACGGTTTACCGGCAGTCCCATCAGAATTGCAGACTGTTCGTTCCCGCCGATGGCGTAAATGTTTCTGCCGAATCTGGTATAAGAAAGTACAAACCAGGCTGCAACAAGTACGACCAGTGCGATTATTACACCCGAACGGATATAGGCGCCTGTTCCGAATATATGTATTTTAGCCTGCGCCAGAGCAACATAAGTCTTATTTGATATGGTTATTGTATTTTCACTTATGAGCGCAGTCAGACCTCTTGCAAGCATCAGGCCTGCCAATGTCACTATGAAGGGCTGCATTTTAAAATAAGTGATGAAGATACCCTGTACAAAACCAAATACCGCGCCCAACAATATCATAAGCCCCATTATTGCAAACGCATTCAGGCCGGTATTCTGGCAAAGCCATGCGGATGCCATGCATACCAGGGCAATTACCGAGCCCACCGATATATCTATACCGCTCCCGCCGATTATTAAAACAAAGGTCATCCCCACAGATATCACAAGTAAAGTCGAATTATCTATCAACAGGTTGCAAAAAACCTGAAGTGAGAAAAAATTAGGGTACTTTACAGCGCCTGTGGCAAACAAAACTATAAACAATAATATCGTAATAAGCAAGGAAAACTGAGAAGCATTTATTTTAAGCTTTCGCATTTTTTACACTCCTCTCTCTGTATACCATTCTAATTACTACTTTTCTGAATTCTTCGGCCTGAATGAGACAAATTGCAATCACAACAAGAGCTTTCACCACATTTAGTGCCAGTGGTGAAACTCCAAGTGCATAAAGGGTAGTAGTCAGGGTTTGAAGAATCAAGGCTCCGATAACGCTGGCTCCTATTGAAAACTTTCCTCCTGCAAGTGAGGTGCCGCCTATGGCAACAGCCAGTATTGCATCCATTTCTATTAATAGCCCTGCATTGTTGGCGTCGGCAGCTTTTATCTGCGAGCAGGCTATAAGGCCTGCAATACCTGCACACAAGCCGGTAAAGGCATATGTCATAAATACCAGTCTTGAAACCTTTATTCCGGAAAAACGGCTGGCTTTGGCATTTATCCCAATAGCTTCAATAAACATTCCCAGAGCAGTCTTTTTAGTTATCAGCAATGCAAATATTACAACAACTGCTGCGATAAAAACCGAGGTCGGCAGCGGAATCCCCGGAATAAATCCTGCTATGTATGTGAAGGGCTGATACTGTGTCGTAGGGATATTACCTCCGGTAATCAGCTGCGCAATACCTCTGCCCGCCACCATAAGAATCAGTGTTGCCACAACCGGCTGCACACCGATTTTTGAAACCAGCAAACCGTTCCAGCAGCCGATGACGGTACACACACCCACTGCTGCAAATATACACAGGATCATGGGAGTTTTTGCCTCAAAGCCTGAACCAAGCATTGTTGCAACTATTGCACCTGATATGGCCAGTACAGAGCCAACCGAAATATCTATGCCGCCTGTTGCAATTACCAGTGTCATTCCTACCGCCAGTATGGCATACACCGATCCACGGTTAAGTATATCCACAGGTCTGCCGAAAAAGTTCCCATCCCGGAACTGTATTGAGAAAAACCCCGGAATTGCAATCAAATCAAATAACAATATCATGCCAAGAGTAAAAAGCGGCCAAAACAACCGCTTTTTTGTTATCCCAAATACCGCCTCCAGGTTCATTGTTTTGCCCCCCCTGCAATTGTCTGCATTATAGTAGTCTGGTTGACATCCTCTCCGTACAGTTCTCCTATCATGTTCCGGTCTCTCAGTACCGCAACATGATTACAGCACCTGACAGTCTCATCCAATTCGGAGGATATAAACATTACCGCCAGACCCTCACCCGCCAGTTTTAACACCAGCTTTTGAATTTCTGTCTTGGTTCCTACATCAATACCTCTGGTCGGCTCATCAAGAATCAGCATTCTGGGCTGGGTAACCAGCCATCTGGCAAGGATTACTTTTTGCTGATTGCCGCCCGATAAATTTTTCAGAAGCTGTTCAGGAGAGGAAACCTTTATGTTGAGAAGTTTGATATAATTGTCGGCTATTTTCTCCTGTTCCTTTCTTGTAAGCCTGTCGGCTATGCCCTTTTTGGTCTGAAGTGCCAGTATTATATTTTCTCTGACCGACAAATCGCCGACAACCCCCTCCTGCTTTCTGTCCTCCGGACAAAAGGCTATCTCATTATTTATAGCATCGATGGGAGAGTTTAAATGAACTCTTTTACCATCTATCACCAATTCCCCCGAATCTATTTTGTCGGCTCCAAAAAACAGCCTTGCCATTTCTGTTCTTCCGGAACCCAGTAATCCGGTCAGTCCAAGGACCTCGCCCTCGATAAGATTCAGGTTGAAGGAATTTATCGTTCCGCTGCGGCCCACATTTTTAGCCTCTATGAACGGTTTCTTCCCATGCTTGTTGAATACCTTTGAATTTTCCAGTGCGGCAAATTCGTCCACTTCCTTTCCAAGCATCCTGGAGACCAATTCATACCTGGGCAGCTGGGATATCTCATATTCACCTATCAGCTCTCCGTTTTTAAGAACAGTGATCCTGTCGCATATCTGGTAAACCTGATCCAAAAAGTGAGTAACAAATATGATTCCTATACCATTGGATTTAAGCTTTTTCATTATTTCAAACAGCTTTTCCACTTCGTTCTCATCAAGACTTGACGTAGGTTCATCCAAAATGAGTACCTTTGCCTTTATGTCTACTGCTCTTGCGATTGCCACCATCTGCTGTACGGCAACGGAATAAGCATTTAAACCCTTGGTTACATCAATATCAAGATCCAGTCTGGCAAGTGCATCTTTTGCCCTTTTGTGTATTTCCCTCCAATCAATGCTCCCGAATTTCATGGGTTCACGGCCTATGTAAATGTTTTCGGCCACAGATAAATTAGGGCAGAGATTTACTTCCTGATACACTGTGCTGATTCCAGCATTTTGGGCCTCCTGAGGGCTTTTTACCGTTACCTGCTCACCATCCAGGATCACGTTTCCTGCATCCCGTCCGTATACACCGGTCAGAACCTTTATCAGTGTTGACTTTCCGGCGCCGTTTTCCCCCATCAGTGCGTGGACCTCACCCGACCTGAGTCTAAAGTCAACATTTTGAAGTGCTTTGACACCTGGAAAAACTTTTGTTATGCCTGTCATTTCTAGCAATACAGTTGACTTTTCCATTCTTTCCTCCCCCTGCCGTCACTATTTTCTGGTGGTTTGATATTTTATTTCCAGTTATTAGATATTTTAATTATAGAAATTGGCAATATTCAAAACAATGGAGTATTATTTTAAAAAGTTATAATTTTTTTCGATTTGGACAAAAGAGCCAGAAAAAAGCAACCTTGCGGCATAAAGCTGCAGGTTGCTTTTTACATGGTTACTCTATACATTTTTATATGCCGGAATCAAAGCTGGTTATTTTTATCCCCCTCCGGACTGTTTACATCAGCCTCTTCACCGGACAGCTTTTTATTCCGCTTGCGGATTGCTTCACTTATAAGATATTCTATCTGGCCGTTTACCGACCTGAATTCATCCTCGGCCCATTTTGATATTTCTTCCCACATTTTGGGACTCAGCCGCAGTAGTATTGATTTCTTTTCTGCCATATTATCAACGCCTTTGATTAATTATGCAAAGTTCCGGTATTAATAACCGGCTGCGTATTCCTTTCGCCGCAAAGTACTACAAGCAAATTGCTGACCATAGCGGCTTTTCTTTCTTCATCCAGCTCAACAATTTCATTTTCACTGAGCTTGTTTAATGCCATCTGAACCATACCCACTGCGCCTTCAACAATCTTCTGCCTTGCCGCTATGATTGCCGCAGCCTGCTGTCTTTGAAGCATTGCCGCAGCAATTTCAGGTGCATATGCCAAATGGGAGAGTCTTGCTTCCTCAACTACGACACCAGCTTTTCCCAAACGCTGCTGCAGCTCATTTTTCAATGCTTCCGACACTTCGTCAGAGCTTCCCCTTAATGAGATGGTATGATTATCCTCTGTATTATCGTATGGATACATACCTGCCAGATGTCTAAGGGCTGATTCACTCTGCACGTTTACATAATCAACATAGTTATCTACATCAAATACGGCTTCGGCGGTATTTTCCACCCTCCACACTATAACGGCAGCAATTTCGATCGGGTTACCCATTTCATCATTTACTTTTATTTTTTCACCGTTGATATTCCTGGATCTCAATGAGATTTTTTTCTTTGTATAAAAAGGGTTTGCCCAATGCCATCCGGCTTTTTTTATGGTACCGGCATATTTACCGAATAAAATAAGTACCATCGCTTCATTGGGCTGAATTGTAAAAAAGCCCGGCAGCATGAATATAAAAATAATAAACAGTAAAATGCCTACTGCTGCCAAAAACTCCGGTCCGTTTATTATAGCATCTACAAATATAACAACACTAAGTATCAAAACCAAAAATGACAGTAATAGAACTAACCCGCCCGGTTTGGTTTTTCCGGCTATTTCTTTCATAGCGACACCTCCGTATAAGAATAATATTAATATGATATCTAAATGATATCATATTAATATTAAGAAGTCAATTATTTGAATTTACTCATTTATCATTTCCTTTAGCTTATCCGGCTTTAAAATACGTATTGCCTCCTTCTGAAATTCAATTATCCCATTATCCCTCATTACCCCCATCTCTCTGGACATGGAGGGTCTTGATATATTCAGGAAATCTGCCATTTCATTTCTATTCATGGGCAATCTGAAGGTATGGCTGCCTGACTTTTCCATATGCTCCAGCAGCAGGCAGGCTATTTTGGAGTTGATGCTTTTCATGGACAGGTACTCCACTCTTCTGTTGAGCATGATTGCCCTGTTTGACACTGTTTTGAGCAGATTTTTTATCAATTGTGAGTGAAAGCTGCAGGCCTCACTGCATTGATTTATAATTGCGTTATTTTCAAGAAATATTGTTATACAGTCTGTTTGAGCCTGCACATTTGCCGGCCACTGCATTTTTCCCGAGAACGCAATTACTTCGCCGAACAGTTCTCCTGCTGTAACTACTCCCAGCATTACTCTGCTGCCTGCAGCGTTTTCCTTAGTAATGACAGCGCTTCCTTCCACCATGATTCCCAGACCGTGATATCTGCTGCCCGCCATAACAATAAAATCTCCCCTGTTATAAGAATGAAGCTTGGGACTGAAACATTCCAGCATGGTAATGAGCTGAAAATGGTCAAACCCTTCAAACAGTTCGCACTTTAACAAAGTCCTGGCAAGAATCTCGTATTTACTCAACTTGTTTTCCTCCATATTATTTTTTGTATCCCAGGATACCGATTTATATACAATTATATCTTATAATCATCCCATAAGCTAAAAAACATTAACAAATGTAAATCAAGTATACAATTATTAATTATAAATTTTATTGGAGCGTAAAGCTCAAGAGGAGGATATATGAAAAGAAATATTATAAGGATCGATGAAGAAAAATGCAACGGCTGCGGGCTTTGTGTAAATGCCTGCCATGAAGGAGCACTTGTTATGGAAAACGGCAAAGCCAAACTGATATCCGACAGTTACTGCGACGGACTTGGAAATTGCCTGCCTGAGTGTCCTACTAATGCAATCACTATAGAGGAACGTGAAGCTGATGCCTATGATGAAGAGCTTGTTAAAAAGAACATGGAGAAGAGAGCTGCAGCACATGCGTCTCATATACCACATGCCTCACATGCGCACCCTCCAATGCACGGGGGCTGTCCTGGTTCAAGAGCAATGGCAATAAAGAGAACAGCTGAAAGCAGTGCATCTGCTCCGGTTTCTGCCCAGCCTCTCACTTCCGAACTTATGCAGTGGCCTTGCCAGATAAAGCTTGTTCCTGTGAATGCACCGTATTTTGATAATTGTGATCTGTTGATTGCAGCAGATTGCACAGCCTTTGCCTATGCCAACATCCACAAGGACTTTATGAAGAACAGAATAACTCTCATCGGCTGCCCCAAGCTTGACGAAGGGGATTATTCCGAAAAACTTACAGCCATCCTTGCCAACAACAACATTAACAGCGTTAAAATCCTGAGAATGGAAGTACCTTGCTGCGGCGGCATAGTTAATGCTGTAAAGACAGCCCTGATGCAGTCGGGGAAAATAATTCCGTGGAGTATCGTAATAATCGGAACAGACGGAGAAATCAGACAAAGCTGATTCAAGTCATACTTTAAAATATGGAAAATATCAATTATAATAGGTCTGTGGGCACTATGCCCCACAGACCTATTATTTTTATAAAATGGAGAAAAGGTTGAAAGAAATCATAAATTGACTGAAGGAGGTACCGGGCCCATACCATTTCTATCATTATGTTTTGTGCGAAATGCTGGGCATGGGCATATATATGTTAATCGGAATAATCGGAGCTATGGAGCAGGAAATAAAGCTGCTCACAAAAAGTATGGATATCACCGAAACTAAAACCATCGGTATGAGAGACTACTATACAGGAAAGCTATTCGGAAAGGACTCGGTGTTGGTATTTTCAAAATGCGGCAAGGTTGCTGCTGCGTCTGCAGTAACTACGCTTATTGAAATTTTTAAGGTTGATCTTATTATATTCACAGGAGTTGCCGGCGGTGCTGACAGTTCATTGAATATAGGCGACATAATTATTGCCGACAGACTTGTACAGCACGATATGGACGCCAGCATGCTGCCGGGATGCAAAAAGTTTGTAATACCCCTGCTGGGAGTTGACATATTCCAGGCAGACAACAGACTTACGGCTCTTGGAGTGAAATCCGCCAGGCATTATGTATCACATTATATGGCGGAAGATGTATCAGCGGAGGACCTGGCAGAGTTCCATATTTCAACACCGCAAGTAGTTGTTGGCACTATTGCAAGCGGGGACCAATTCATTGCCGACAGCAGCAAGGTCAGAAGTCTGACAGAGGAGATACCCGATCTCAAGTGTATCGAAATGGAGGGAGCCGCAGTAGCTCAGGTCTGCTACGAGCATGGAATAGATTACATTGTTTTCAGAGTAATCTCAGATAAGGCGGATGAGCATGCAAGCATTAATTTTCCGTTGTTTATTGAAAAAACAGCCAGTCATTTTACACGTGGTATTGTACGGCAATTTATTTCTGAAATTGATTAATTTTACCCGGTCCTGTACCGGGTTTTTTTATGAGAAAAAATCCGCTGAAAGTGTAAATGTCAATAAAAATCCAACAATCGACTAATTTACATAATTCTTTAATTATGTAACATTATCAAATAGCCTTTAATATACTGCTATTAGAATATAGTGATAAATATTTGCTTTAAAGGTGATAGTGAATGCCATACACAAATAGGGAATTGATGGCCAGAATAATACAATGTGAGGCCGAAGGTGAAGGTGATAACGGTATGAGGGCTGTAGCATCAGTAATCATGAACAGAACTACAGTGCCATACGGTCAGTTTTTCAGAGAACTGCATGGAGATGTAAGGGCAGCCATCCTTCAGGCAGGTCAGTTTACATGTGTTAAGGAAGTTGTGGGTGGTCAGTATAATCCTCAGAATATTTATAACATGAATCCTCAGCAGCTTCATTATGATATAGCTGATTGGGCGCTCACAGGGGGTACATTGGGCGCGGTGGCGGAATGTCTGTGGTATTATAATCCCTTCCGGCCAACCTGCGGCTCATTTTTTCCGCCTGGGAATACCGGTGTAATATTTACAAGGATAGCCCAGCATTGTTTTTATACCCCGACTCAAAAATACGCTAAAACATAATAACGACCATAAATAATTAAAATTAAGAAAGGAAGTTCGAATTTTATGAAAAATCGACCGACTCCATATTATACTTTTCCCTTCTGCTGCTATGAAGAAAGACCGGATGGGTCGACCGCCCAGATGATACCTCAAAGCCAGCCGACGACACCTCAAGGTCAGCCGGCATTTCCACAAGGTCAGCCGATGCTGCCTCAAGGCCAGCCCACACAAGATATGATGCAGCAGCAGCAGGATTTCGCTCCCATAACTCCCTTGACGCAGCCTGAGCCGCTGACCTTGACCAGTACGGAATATTTAAATGGCTTTTTACGTACTCAAATAGGAAGACGAGTAAGAGTAGAATTCCTCATAGGAACCGGTACTCTATTAGATAGAACAGGAACATTAGTAGGCGTTGGGGCAAATTATATCAATTTAAGACTTATCGAAAGCGACGATGTAATGACTGCTGATTTCTTTTCAATTAAATTTGTTACTTTCTTATTATAATACTTGTCTGCTGCTAATACTTGAACCTCTCTCCTGAACAAAAACAACCTCTGCCTCACCGCGCAGGGGTTGTTTTCGAGGCCGGTCACTTTCCAGGCTCATTCCGATACATATTTCCATATAACTAAAGTAATTTCCTGCAAGCATCCGGTGAAAACGGCAAAAAGGAGATAGTATCCGTCTACCTCCTTTTGCTTTTCAGTCCCTTTGAATATTTAATTTTATTTAGGGAAAATACCCTATAATAAATAAGTAAAATAAACAGCACTTTTTAAAACCGGATTGTTCAGGAAATCTTTTACAAATCCCTGGATAATATTTTTTTATATTTATAGTTCTCAAAATTTATTTAAAAATTTATAATTTGCCGGACAATAAAAAAATACCGCATTAATTACAAATACGGTACCGTTAAACCAGGTTATTCTTTTGTTGAAATGTCCAAAATTTAATAAAAAATCATTTAATAAAGAGTTAACATTAATAAAATTCTCCCTTAAAACTTAATATATAAAATTACACTAAAAGGAGGTGATTTTATGGAGAGAGTATTTTCACAGCTGAGTGAAGATGAGCTGAAAAGGCAAATTGCAGAAAACTCAAAGGCAATAGACCAGCTTCTTGAAGAGTTGAAAGATTCACCTGTTATGCTAACCTATATAGGAAGGGATATATTATAATATTCCTTTCTTTTTTGTTTGTCAGAATGTAAGGTTATTTATTTTCCCGGGTTGTATTTATCAGCATATTTTTTCCTTGCCTTTTCAGAATATTTTAATATGAAATCGGATTTAGCATTTGTATACCCATCCCTGTCATGTTCATATTTTTCTTTCAATTCTAATTTAAGTTTACCATATTCGTCAGCAACTTTTTTATGTTCCATAAGATAATCCCTGAAATACAATTCATTCCAATTACCGGAATAGCGAATATGCAGGTGATATACCTTTTCTGCAAATCCCTCCCTTGTATACCCTTTATTAAAAGACATCTGCATGTATGGATCTTTTTGAGAGGACATCAGTATCCACTCATTCTGATTCAAAATTTTTGTTAACTGTTCAATATCCGTTTCATTATCTATTTCTAATAAAATATCAACTGTTGGTTTGGCAAGCAATCCTTCAACTGCGCTGCTCCCTATATGATTAATGCGCATAATATTTTTTTCGTCAATACAATCCAGAAGTTTTTGCTTTTCAATATCATACCAGTCTTTATAACAGGTATTATGCTCCTTAATAATGACAGGAAATAACTCCCACAACTCTTCCAGCGTCATTTCATACAGTTCCTTTCCCATACATACCTCCATTATATAAAATCATATCTTTATGCATATTGACTTGTTCTATAATATGTCCTATATTTCCTTCACC
>JAEVZU010000126.1 GCA_023392075.1 Bacillota bacterium
ATAAATATATTAAAGGCTAACCTCATATCAATTGCTGCCTTTTTACTTAAGTTATTGTTTTCTGTTGCTGCCGCAGGTCTGCTTTTTGCCTGCACAAGCTTTAAAATGTACATTCCTCCCGAATATGTCCCGGAGGAACTTATAGATTTATCTTTTTACTTTAAGCTGCTGCTTGCAGCTTTTACAAAAAATGTCCGGGGGCGGGAATATTATACGGATTTAACAGGGAGTATCACAGAAAGTGCGGCTTTATTGACACAAATACCGCCGGTATTGGCTCTGCTTGCAGGATTACTGCTGATATATGCAGGAACAGCCGCTTTAAGCTCCCGGTGGTATGAACTGTCAAAGGCGGTTCGTATATCAGGTGTATCCATTCTGATTTCTTTACTGATTTTTGCTGCCGCCTCAGACAGACTTGGTTTGCCGCTGACACTTCATACCGGGCAAATTGCGGTGGTATGGGTGTTTATTAATATATGTGTTTGGTTCAGATTTTATAAATATGAAAGGATAAAATGGGAAAATGATAAAAGAAAAAGACTTGAGGCACAATAGCATAAGCGTCAGGAAGCTTTTTAAAAAGGTGCTTGGAATTTTTACAATCATGGCTGTTGCAGCAGCCTTGTCAGCATGTCAGGGAGGAGAGAAGAAAGTTTCGGCTGAAAACACCGATACATCAGAAAAAATAATGCTTTATGATGAAAAGGAAATAGGGGTACAGGCGGGATTAAAAATCCCGAGAGCCTTTCGCGTTAATTCCAAGAATCTCCCGGTGTTTTTTGATAACGAAGAAAATAAAGGCAGATTTATTACCCTTGATTCCGAGGGTAAAGTGCAGGGAGAAATAAAATGTGCTTTAAAAGGCCAAATGGTAGCTTTTGATCTGGATGCAAACGATAACATTTTTGCAGTAATTACTGAGTATAATCAGAAGGGAACATTACAAAAAGTCTGTGAAATTGATTCCGAAGGAAAAGTTAAAAATGAATATGAGCTTGGAAAGCTCGATTTCAAAAATCAAAAGGAGATGCAATCCATAGCTAACGATATCTCTGTTGCGGCAAACGGTAAGATATATATTTCAACTCTCAATGGAATTTATGTTCTGGACAGCTCGGGAAAACTGGATAAAAAAATCGGTAAGGACAGTTACAGGGGGATTGCTACTGATTCGGATTCAAATATACTTACACTGTCTTATTTGGAGGGTAAATATTCCCTGTTAAAGCTGGATGGCAGCAACGGTGATAAGCTGTGGGTTAACTCGGAGCTTGAAAGGCCGGAAGCGTCAAATAGAGATTCCTCAAAAGTCAGGTATGATTCTGTAAAAAAAATTATTTATGTACAGGATTCCTACGGCATAGACAGCTTTAACAATGCCGGAAAAAAGCTGGAGCGGCTGCTGAATTTCAAAAATTATACCCTTTTATACAGCGGCTATTCTCCCGAGGATTTTTACATCGATCAAAGCGGATATTCATATGTTTTGACAAAATATGAGGGCAAATATGAAGTATTCAGGTACGATTTAAAATCGGAAAAGCATGAGGGAAAGCAAAGGAAGGCTGTGACCGTGGCAGTGCCGTATCCGGAAAGATGGCTGGAAATGGCGGCCCTTAAGTTCCAGAAGGTAAATCCTGATTTCAGGATTGAGATAAAAAAGTATGAAGAGCGGGCCGATGAGAACAATAATTACGATAAATACGTAAAGGCTTTAAATACCGAGCTTCTAACGGGAGAAGGACCGGATATAATCAGAACGGATGCATTGTCATATGAGAAGTATGCGGATAAAAACCTGCTTGCGGATATAGGCAAAATGATAGAGGCTGATAAGGTATTTGATAGGAGCAGCTATTTTACAAACATTTTTGATGCAGTTAAATACAGGGACAAATTGTATGCACTGCCGGCAAGCGTTAAATTCTGGGTACTGAGCGCAGATAAAAGCATTCTTGAAAAGGAAGGTCTGAATATTGATGATCTGAGCTGGACCTGGGAGGATTTCAACAGAATAGGCCAAGGGCTTTCAAAGGACAGAAAAATGTTTGTGAGTATGCCTATGATCAGTTTGATGAATTACATGATGAAGGGCAATATAGGTAATTTTCTGAATGAGACCGAGAAAAAAGCAGCCTTCGATTCTTCTGAATTTGAAAATCTGCTTAACATGGCAAAAAGGTATGGCGATGGCAAGGTTCCGGCAAACGAGGCGGTCGCTAATGCAAATTTTAACGATGTAGAGGCTGTTCAAAAAGGCTCTGTAATATTTAACCCGGTGGATATTAGGGATTATATCGGTTACGCATTTATAAAAAGCATGTATAAGGAACAGGCCAGACTTCTGGAATTTCCGGCAGTGGGAAAACATAAGGGAAAGGTATTCGATTCAACTGCCATTTTTTCCATAAATAATAATTCCAAGAACAAGGAAGCGGCCTGGGAGTTCCTGAAGTTCATACTTTCTGATGAAATACAGGCCGACAACCTGGGCGGTTTCCCTGTTAACAGAAGGGCACTGGAAAAAACAGCACAAAATGCAATGGATGCTACAAAAAATGGCGGTATGAGCTTCGGAGTATCAAGCAAGGATAATGGGGCCCCTATTATGTTCGAGGCAAAAGAGCTGAAACGGGAGGATATTGACTACATAAATTCCTTTATTGAGCGAATGGGCTCATATAACAGTGACAATTCAGGAGTGAACACAATAATTGAGACAGAGGCCCTGCCGTTTTTTTCAGGGCAAAAAACCGCTGAAGAGGCGGCCGGGTTAATTCAGCAAAAAGTAAATATTTATCTGGGTGAATAGAGACAAGTGATACAACAGGTTATACACCACTCTGAGGAGGTTTGATAATACGGCGGAGGCTGTTGTTAAAAGGGCATAAAATATTTTATTTGCTGCATGTAAAAAAGAAAAGACATAACCCTGAGGAAATGTCTTTTCTTCTGCTTATATGAGACCTGCTTTTTTATTTCCTGTCTTAGCCTTTCCCTGTATCTCCGGAACCGGTCTGACATCATTCTTTTGAAAATGTTGTGAATGGTTGCTTTCCGTTCCATGAGGTTCTGAAGGATCAGGCCTTCTCATTCCTTTTTTAGCCATGTTTTTCTCTCCTTAAGTGCTTTGCAAATATCAGATGGGGATGTTAAAATAACACCTCACAGTTATTTTTTCAATTTTTATGAAAATATATTCCTTAGGAGATTTTAAATTCATCTATTGAAAGTTCAACCGGGATACGGCCGGATTTAATGCTGCCGGCTAGATTTCTGGCGTAATCCGCCTGCTCTGAGATCTCAATTTGACCAAGTGATATCCTGCAGGTTTCTCCGGTAATCTGTTGTGCAACAACAGGAGCTGTCAAAAGTTTATCATCCAGAGTTTTCAAATGATTTTA
This sequence comes from Bacillota bacterium, assembly GCA_023392075.1. GTDB lineage: Bacteria > Bacillota > Clostridia > Acetivibrionales > DSM-1351 > Ruminiclostridium. The sequence goes on from JAEVZU010000126.1 coordinate 3,408, forward strand.
ATTTTTCTGCTTGACCTTCTCAATATGGTAAGGTGTAGTATATAAGAGAACCGGTTCAAGCCATATTTCAAAAGGAGAAAAACATGTTTACCATTGGCGAGTTTTCACGATTAAGCCATGTATCTTCACGTATGCTGCGGCATTATGATGCCATCGGACTGCTGCGCCCGGCACACACAGGTGCTGAAAACGGGTATCGGTATTATGATCCTACTCAGCTGCCCATGCTTTTACAGATTGAAAATCTTAAAAGCTATGGTTTCACACTGGCGCAGGTTGCTGAACTGCTTACACTGCCCCAGGAGGAACTGGTACGGCGCATTCACCGCAGGAGGCTCAAAGCTTATGAGGAATTGCACGACTTCAGGAAAACCTTACGCAGGATGGAGGATGAAATTATTAAAATGGAGGGCAAGAGCATGGTTCAGGACAAATATCACGTTATAGTAATGAATACACCGCCCCAGAGTGTATTTGGAATTCGAAGAAAGGTCAGTATTGCCGGGGTTCATGATTTATTTCAGGAGCTCCATGAGGAAATGGGGAAAAGAGGGCTTGCAAGGGCAGGGGCAACTCAGCTCATATATCTGGGAGAAGAGTTTTCCTATGAAAATATGGAGGTTGAGGCACAGGTTCAAGTATCCGGAGAACATCCCGATATACGAAAATTTCCTTCGCAGCTTTGTGTGGCTACAACCCACATAGGACCGTATGAAAGGGTGAAGGAGGCCTACGATGCAATTTGCAGCTGGCTTTCGGAACATCCCGAATACAAGGTGGCAGGCCCGGGGATCGAAAGGTATATAAAGGATGAGAAAAGTGTGTCGGACCCCGAAGAGCTGGAAACAGGTGTGCTTTTTCCTGTTGAAAAGATAGAATAAAAAAGCTGCTGGTTTTAAATGTGAGATAAATTAAAAGTACAGGCCTGAAATTGTAGGTGAAACACTTGTGATGAGCCGTACAAATTCCGGGCCTGTATTTTATGAGCAACAAATATTGAAGTTAATACGGAAGTACTGTTACAACAGGAAAGTAAGTTTTTTAAACTGCCACCCTGTCTTCATATTCCTTCAGTGTAAGTGATATATTCAGGTTGCCATTCCTGCATCTCAATTCATCTATGAATTGCTTCTGTTCATTTGCCGATTTCATATTGATTATATATACTATTTCAAAAATCGTACCGAAATCTGTGGTTTTAACACGTTTCATATTCCAGGAGGTGGTATAATGTTCCAGAATATCATCAAACAGACCCTGAAAGTTCAGATCTTCCGGTATTGTAATTTTGAGCAGCATACAGGCACTTCCCGGATTGCCGAATTTAAAATTATGAAGCAGAGCCATCACTAAACAAAGCACGATTACAAATATTCCCCCGTATGCGAGATAGCCCATTCCGCAGGCTAAGCCCACTGCCATGGAGAAAAAAACATAGGCTATATCCTTGGGGTCTCCGGGGGCGCTTCTGAACCTGATCAAGCTGAAGGCGCCGGCCAGACTGAAGGCTCTGGCAACATTATTGCCTATAAGCATTATAATTATCGATATTATGGCAGGAAGCATTATCAATGTGATGGTAAACCCTGCGGAGTAACCTTCCCGCTTGTGAGTTCCTATATAGGCAAGACTTACAATTAATCCCAGTATAAGCGCCGCTCCCAGTGCCGTTAGCACACCGGGAAGTGTAAGGGTATCACCCGAAGCCGAAGCAGTAAAAATCGAATCCAACATTTATCTCTCTCTCCTTTACTTCTATAAAAGATTTACTTGATAGCCGGCAGCATTTGCAAACTGATGTCTGACACCATTTGCTTGTAGTATCGCTGGTATTCAGTGCCGTACTTTGAAAAACTGGTTTTATATATTTTCAGTTCCGACAAAAGCCGGGCCAGCCAGATGGGAACAGCCCTGGATATTTTAACTTCCATGAGGTATTGCCCGTCATCCAGCAATTGTTCTCCGAAGCAGCCTTTTTCCAGATTCAGTTCTTTTCTCCTTGTAATAATGTTACTGTCAAAGGTTATTCTGAATTCCTTGTCATTTTTGCCGAAAAAGGCCATTCTGTTATAGCTGATATAGGCTGCAGGATATACTTTGTTTTTACTTAGGAAGAACTCCAATTCATTGATAACCTGTGCACCTATATAGTTTTTAGCCGCAGGTTTACTGCCTGCCTCCATGAATTGATAGGCCTCCCGCAAGGTCATAGCTGCTCTTCTTTTGTAAACTACACCTGCAGTTTTCTTTTTGAGTTCCAGGTATACCCTTGAATCCAGTGAGGTAGAGGGGGTATAGCATCTTAAGCGTAATTTTTCCTTGTATTGGGGCTTTGAAAGAGATGTCCGGATCAAATTACTGTCGAGTGTATCATAATAAATATTATAGATACTATAATTTCGACAGCCTTTGCAATATTCATCCGGATTCATATATTCCGATATTTTTGGTAAGAGCGCGTTAAATTGTTCACTGGATAAAATAAATTTCATTTCATACCGTTTAAAAGTAGAAATCGCCATAATAAACCTCCTGTTCTGATGTAATAATTAAATTGTCATTCCTGGATATATTTTACCATATTTTTACAATAAATTAATACTAATTTAACAAAAATTTGATATTATAAAAAATAAATATTAAATTTAATGTGTTATGAAGATATAACTGAGAAATATTTTTTTAAGTGAAAAGTAGATGCCTGCTTAGGGAATCCCGGGTTTGCTGCCTCCCATGAAACCCTTGCCGCCGGGACCGCTGTGTCCTGCGGTTCCAACAGTAGTCAGGATGTCCGACACTGTAAAACTTTCGTATTCTGTACCTCCGCTGTAAGTTCCACCGGTATAGACGCCGTCTTTTTCCGATCCGCTGGAGCTGCCTCCATAATAAATGTCGTAGGTTGTACCCTTTTTAATCTCCGGTGAACTTATCACTATCGTCTGATAGTCCTTTACCGGTTTAAAAGTGAGCAAATCCTTACCGTCATCGGATTTTATGTTAACAATTGTACCTGCCGTCATTGTTTGAGCGAAGGATATTATTGCGGAATTTTGAGTAGAGGTGGTGTCGGGTGCCTGTGCCATTCCGGAACTTCCGGCTGTCACGAGAAAACCTCCTGTCATTTTGAAGGCTCCGTCATAATCAAGAGCGCCATTATTGTTGGCAGTAGGGCCATTGACCACCACTGTTCCGTTTGTCATATAGATTGAGCCGTTTGCATCGAGACTGTCTCCTGTAGAATTGACGTAAATGTAACCGCCGTTTATATTTAAAGAAACCTTATCCAAAGGAATAGAATTATTCTGTCCCCGGCGGCCTCCAACGGGTGAGCTGCCGGTGCCGTCGGAAGCATTTATCCCGTCATCGCTGGCGTTTATGCGGATAATGCCGCCATTAATTGTTATCGCGGTACTTTCGATACCTTCATATGCGTTATTTATATTTATTTCACCATTATTTATCTCTATGCTTGTATCTGCATGAATACCATCATCACCTGAAGCTGCGGTAACAGTTCCTCCGTTAATGGAAATACTGTTGTTGGAATGGAGCGAGTCGTCTGCCGAGTCGATTTCAATAGTGCCGCCGTAGATGGTGATACCGGTCACTGCCTTAATACCTTTTTTACTGTCCGATTCGTTGCCGGCTTCATCAATACCCGGTTGATTGTCCTCCGCTGTCTCTCCGCCGGCACTGCCGCCTCCGGAGGATATTACGATATCTCCTGTTTTGATCACGACATTTGTTTCAGCCTGGATTCCATCCTCCTGAGCTGTTATGCTTATTGCACCGTCTTCAATTAAGACAAAACCCTTTTTGGAGTCTTCATCATTATTTGATTTGATGCCGTCCTGCCGGGCATTGACATTCACTATTCCATTTTTTACTGCAACAAAATCTCTGCCCCTGATGCCATCCCCTGTTGAATTTACAGTTATGTTGCCGCTCATGATTTTTAATTCATCCTTACTTGTGATTGCGTTTTTGTAATTTGCATTTAACGTTAGGGAGCCTGTTCCGTTGATAGTCAGGTCGGATTTTGCGAAAATGGTTGCGTCAGGCTCATCAGCTTCATTATTTGTTAGAGCATAGGTTTTACTGTCGGTTAAATTGTTATTTGATCCCTCCGCAAGTACAATTACTGTTTTTTTTGCTTTGGTTACATATATTGGTGCACTGTCGGAACTTGTAATATTTACTCCGTTTAAAACAAGTCTTACGGTTTCTTTGTCTTCAGTATCTACAACAATTTGCCCGCTGTTTAAGGTTCCGTTTACAATATATGTTCCTGCCGAGTTAATTGTTACAATGTTGTTTTCCAGAGATACTCCGTCCCCATCCCAGGTTACGGCATTTGTTTTTAATGATATATTTGCTGCCTTGTCGGCACTCCAGCCGGAGTTTTCGTCGTCAGAATCATATTGCACCGATACGTTTGTTTGGGCTGTGTCGGTTTTTGTCTCAATTGATCCACCGGCCGACTGAGAAGCTGAACCTGCATTTATGTCGGCAGCCGGATTTCCCGCTGTACAGGATGTTAATGAAAAAACAAGGAATACAGCCAGTAAAACCGGGGTGAACTTATATTTTAATTTTTTATTATGCATAATGTGTTTCCTCCTTTTGTATTTGATATTTTAATTTTAAAAAAACAATGTGATGGTTTGATGAAAGGAACTTGACTATTTTGAAAAGAAAGCAGAAAAGGGGCAGCTGTAACCCTGACAATGTAGTTCAGAGTTGCAGCTGCCCCTTTTGGAACGTGCCTTACAGTTATACTTTACTGTTTATGCAGCCAATCAAAGTAATCCTGCAGCCTGTTGGGACCGCCCAGTATATCTCTTGCAATATACAGCGTACCATCATTTTTTACTTTTTCGCTCCACTTAACCAGACAAATTGTGCCGTTGGAGATTTCAATAGCTGTGATTGCATTAGGGTGAATACAGCTTCCGTCATTGAAGTATGGAACCTGCCCTACATCAGGAAAGGAAGGCCTGTGATTGTGCCCTGCAACCAGTATATGTTTTTCCTTAACGACCCATTTTGTAAGCTTTTTAGCAATTGATATCTTTTTCTTATAATTTTTTGCCGCACTTGTAGGGTCACTTACCCCAAAATTTTCAAGCGGTTTCCACAAATATCTTACAAGAAATTTACTCAATCTCCAGAGGGAACCGTTCATGGTGTCCACCTGGTGACCATGAATGAGAAGGATTTTGTCCTCCGATTCGGAATGTCTTAGAACCAGACCTTCATGGACCTTCACATTGTTAAAAATGTTTGGGTCCTCCTGTTCACGCTGTGCATAATATCTTTGTATATTTCTGTTGACATATTTATAATTTCTCTTTTCCATGTCATGATTCCCGTACATGAGATAGAGCCGGCGGTCGTCATGAAACTTGGACAACAGACCGAAAACCTCCTTATGGATCTGGATTATGTCAGACAGACGCTTGTTTTCCCAGAGCTCATCACCATCACCCAACTCTATATAAGTAAAGTTATGGTAATAATATTGGGTTAATGCTGAGTAATAAATATTCCTGTTATTTAAAAAATTATCGGAACGGCTTCCATCACCCCTATGACAATCACTCATTAATACAAATTTGGAGGAATCATCAAAGGGTATTATATCCGATCTGTTATATACACTGGTTACCCTGTCTAATTTATTCATAATTCATATTAACCTCCTAAGCCATGCTATGGCTTTGAGCCGCATAGCGGCCACAAAATGTAATGAAACCTATATCCTTTATTCCGATGTGGCGAATAAAGGAGGTTAATTGGCCATGTGCGCTTTCAAACTAACCGACTTCACTTGGGGAGCTGATTACCATCAACTTCAATATTCAAATAATCCTTTATTTTGTCAAATACGCTGAATATGGAAGCTGTCTTACCTATCTTGAACATCTCGGTATATAATTCAGGCGACCCCTCTTTAACCGCATTAACTTTATTTTTCATACCGGTGTAGCCCTTTGTAAGGGTCTGGTATACATCGCAATTTCTTTTGAGTTGTGCAAGCATCAATTTATCGGTAGCCGCTGACCTTGTGTAAGGTTGTCTGGTATGAGGCTTGTCAAAAAAGATTGCAACGGTGCTGTTTTTGACTTCATATTCTTCCTCGGTATAGCCGGCTCTTTGAAGGGCCTTTAAAAATGCATCTCTCATTCCACGGCTCCTAAAGGATATATAGACATCCATGGATAGTTCTGAGGGCTCGGAATATTCTCCCAACTTGAAAGCTGTCAGCCACCAGTGCCTATCTTTTCTGGTAATCAGCTTTTCACCGTTCTTATAAAGTACAAAGGCCATATAAAGTCTGTCTTGATTGCTGGCACAGGTGTAGAAAGTGCCGTCAAATACGCCGGGAATATTCAGGTCGGGCCAATCGCTGGAGTAGACTCCAAGTTCACCGCCTGTGGTCATGCCATATTGACCCTTCCAGAATTCTATAAGCCAGCGTCTTCCGCCATAAGAAAAGCGTATGGGTTCACTGTCAATGATCATCCCCAGAGGAGCAGCGGCTTCGTCATAAAGTCTGCAGTAGCCCATACTTCGCTGCCACGCGTACATTGTTGAAAAAAATATATCGTTTTTTGGGCTATAGGCATAACCGGCAGTACCTATCAATTCATCAATGGAACTGCCTCCATCATCCCTTTCTTCCGACAAGTCTTTTTTAGTGGCTAAGTAATATCTCCTTTCAGCAAACCTGTAGGAAAGCCGGGAGGATATATATTCATATAAGAAAGGACCTGCCAGGACTACTGCAAATATTACAATCAGAAAGATTGAAAACCAGAGGTTAAAACTTGCGATATCGCTGGTTAGCAACGGAACATTTAACATAATAACTCACTCCAAATTCGTTGTTGATATGTTGTTGATACATAATATTCAAACCCGGAGGTTTATGTTAAAGTTGTTGGGATAAGATTTAAAAGTTTTATAAAATTATTTTGCCGGTACAACCCTGTTTCTCCCGGCACGCTTTGCAGAATAAAGAGCTTCGTCAGCTTTTTCCTTTAAAATATTTATATCGGAAATTTTATCAGGGTAGGAGGCCATACCGATAGAAACGGTTATTTTAATAATGACATCATCAGATAACATAAAAGGTGTGTTTTCAACCTTTTTACGCAGCCGCTCGGCGATTTCCAGTGCCAAATCCGAAGTACAGTCGGGCAGTATAACGGAAAATTCTTCTCCTCCATTCCTTGAAACGATATCCATATCCCGGCAGTTATGAATAAGAAGGTCTCCCAGGGTCTTTAATACAATATCACCGTCCTTATGTCCGTAAGTATCATTAACCTTCTTAAAAAAGTCAATATCCAGAAACAGTAATGAAATTTGCCGTTTATCTGTTTTTGATTTTTCTATTATATTATTATATATGGCATCAAATTGACGGGCATTATTGAGACCTGTCAGAAAATCCTTTTTGGACTCCTGCTGGTAACGCCTGAAGGCAAAAGTATATGCTTCCAGGTATCCTATATAATAATAAATTAAAAAGGCAATAAGACTTGAGACAGAACAAAACAGTGCAATAATTAAGATTTTATTTTTCATACCGTCAATAAATACGGCATAGTTCAGACTTATAATAAATTCGAAAATAATTGATCCATAGACCCATTTTTTCCACAGCTGCTTTTGTTTCCTGAAGAGAGGGTAGGTCAGAAGCGGAAGTATAAAGGTAGAGATTGAGGCTGCAAACGCAGTGTCTGAAAAGCCGAATCTTATTATGCGGAACACGGCAATGGCGAAACTTGCAATTATTCCGGGTATAAAACCTCCATAGAGACAGGCTATTAGTATGGGCAAAATACGCAGATCTACTATAAGATGGTTTGTGAGCTTAACTGAAAACTCAACTAATACCATGCCCATGATCCCGAAAATCAAACCCATTTTGATTTTTAACCCTGTAGGGAGCTGAGGGTTCAAGCCGGTGTTCCGGAAGATCTGGTAACATATACTTAAAAATGCTATTAACATTCCTGAATTTATTACGAAATCTCTAAACATT
>JAEVZU010000149.1 GCA_023392075.1 Bacillota bacterium
GCTTTAATGATATAAAATACTTTACAAAGAAATTCAAAAAGTCTACCGGACTCAGCCCCACTGAATACCGGAAGCTGTATTCCTAAAAACTCATTATATACATTGTGACAGGTGCGCATATGAAAAAAAAAACTGCCTTATCCACAAGAAGTACCCTGGCCTTTATTGTATTGATTTTAATGAATATTGCAGGAATTATTGCCGTTGACGATCAAAAATTTAAAGCGGTGATGACAATATTGCTGCTGGCCTTAATTTCCTGCCTTTATTATTTGATTGTCCTGCCTCACGTAAATATAAAGAAGCAATATAAAATGTTTCTGAACGGTCAGATATATGAAGAACTCTTTCAAAATCCCGACTACCTCACACCGGAGATAGTCAAGGTAATGGACCGTTTCCACTATCTGCTCAACAAGCAGGATGCCATCAATATGTCAAAAAAACAGGCCGAGTACCTGGCCCTGCAAAATCAGATAAATCCCCATTTCCTGTACAATACTCTTGAGGCCATCAGAGGAGATGCCTTGTATGCAGGTCTTGCAAGTATTGCCGAAACCACCGAAGCACTGGCTTCTTTCTTTCGGTACACCATAACCGATGTAGGCAATCTTGTTACTCTTGAAGATGAATTGGAAAATATAGAAAATTATTTTACAATACAGCAGTACAGATTCGGCGATAAATTCAAATTGACCATAAACTATCCCGACAATGAAGATATACTGTTAAATCATGTTCCCAAGCTCACCCTGCAGCCAATAATCGAAAATGCAATCTTTCATGGATTAGAGGGCAAATCCCAGGGCGGCAATATTTTTATAAGTATCGAAAGCACAAGGAAAAACCTGTTTATAAGTGTAAAAGATGACGGACTGGGAATACCCTCCGAAGTATTGACTAAAATAAATGATTCTTTGGAGCGTGTGGCCGTCAGCTATGTTAACAGTGATAAGAGGAAATCCGGAGGAATCGCACTTAAGAACGTATGCAGAAGGATAAAACTCATATTCGGAGACGAGTACGGTGTACATGTATACAGTACGGTAAATGTCGGGACGGATGTACGGCTCACACTTCCTAAAATTCCAAAACATGCAGAATAGACCCGGAGGAATGCAATGAAAGAAGAGATTTTCAGAATAGACAACGGCCAGCTTGTGCTCAAGGGGCAGAAAATTTTTAACAGTATTTACCTTCAGGTTTTTGCAGGTGAAACCCTTGGGATTATATTTGACAACATGGAGGAAAAAAACGCCTTTTTGAAGTTGTTAAACGGAGATTCCAGACTGTCCTACGGAAGGATGTATATTAATGAGGAGGTCATAGAAAGCAGCAGCAATGACGATCCTGTCAAGAAAAACATCTTCACGATAACCGAATCATCAAAACTGATAAAACAGATGAAGATATATGAAAATATTTTTCTCTTCCACTCAGAGGATATTTTTCTGAAATCAGGCCTATACAGGAAAAAAACTCAAACGCTCTTTGAACACTTTAATATAGATATACCCCTAAACAAACCCATTCCCCAGCTGACCAATCTGGAAAGTATCACCATAGAACTGCTTAAGGCATATACCCTTGATTGCAGGCTGATTGTACTTTCCAATATAACCAGCATTCTGAATACCACAGAGCTGATCACTTTCTTTGACCTGGTAAACAAGCTGAAAAGTAAGGGGATCGGCTTTATTGTAACTGAGACCTTTGAAGATGTTGTCTTCGAACAGACCAACCAACTCTGTCTGATAAAAAACGGAAAAACAATGGGTCTTTTCAATTCGGCCAACCTGGACCGAAAAATGATATATCAGCTCCTGAATGCCAAACAGCCGGATGATTCCTACAAAGATATTGCAAGTGAGGCCGGCACATCCTCACCGCTGATGGAGGTTGTGCTTTCTCTGAATAACATATACACCGATGTTTTGCAGGATATCAGTCTGGATATCCGGCGCGGCGAAATCCTGAAGATATTTTATATGGACGATGAAAGCAAAAATGACCTTATCGGTCTTCTTAACGGTACAATAGGCACTTACAGGGGGAGGATCACCGTTAATAATAACAGCTATTCCGCCAGCAGTATAGCTGATGCCCAGGAAAAGGGAGTGTGCTTTGTGGAGGAAAATCCAACCGAAGTAATGCTTTTTAAAAGGCTAAGCGTATTGTATAACCTGTGCATACCATTATCAAACAAGGTCAACTGGTTCTGGGTCAAAAGCAGATACGGCAAAAGTGTAATAAAGACTCTTGATCAGCTGATAGATCCAACTTATTTCAAAAAGCCGGTGTACATGGTTCCGCCCAGCATACAGCAGAAAGTGGTTTACTGCAAGTGGCTGCTGTATTCGCCCAGGGTTCTTGTGTGTATAAAGCCCTTTTCAATCACCGATGTAAAGGTCAATCAGATTACCGAGCAGATGATTAATCTGTTGGCAGACAGGGGAATTGCAATTTTGATAGTCACATCCAACTGGCCATCGCTCAGTGATCTGAGGGGTGATACCATTTACCTCAAGGACGGCAGGCTGGGATTGTAAAATCCCGGCGGTGTTAAATCCCAGTGTCCCTGCCTGCATCATTTCCGGGCGTTATAATAAACCGTGCCGCCTGTTCTGTCATCCTGTCGGAACTTTCTTTAATATTATAGGTCATGTCTTTGGTTTCTGCCGATTTTTCATTAATTGTTATTGTCTTGCGCGCAATGTCATTAATATCTGCAGCACCTTCATTTGCAGCCAGAGCAATTTCATTTATCGCCGACACCATGTTTTGTATTGTAGCCAGCAGCTGCTCACAGGTAGCGCTTAGGTCGGTTGAATTGTCGTAATAGTAAATAGCGTCTTTGCTGTACTGCTCACCGGTCTCCAGTAACAGCGCATAGTCATTGAGCACCCTTTCATTCATAAAATTCAGCATGTTGGTGGAATTATCAACCAAATCGGCTACTGAACCGGTTACAAGGTTTGTGATGCTTTGCAGTTTTGAGACAGTACTTTTGGATTCATCGGCCAGTTTTCTTATTTCGTCTGCTACCACCGAAAAGCCCTTACCGTGCTCACCGGCTCTCGCGGCTTCAATTGCTGCATTCAACGCCAGCAGGTTTGTTTGCTCGGTAATGGCAAGTATTGTGGAATACATTTCCCCAATCTGATCGACTTTCTTTACATGGATCAATGAACTGTTGAGCTTGTCCTGCGCAGTATCAAAAAGCTGTCTGGCTTCATTCAGGGAATCTTCCGCCTTTTGCTTTATGTTCCGGGCTCTCCGGTTAATATCTGTTGCAATATTTACCTCTTCCAGAGCTTTTGAGGCTACATTGTCAACTGCTGTTTCTATTTCATGAGCAGTGGCCGTCATTTCCTGTGCCGAAGCCGCCGTTTCCTGCATCCCTGCCGACAGCTCCTGTGAAGTACCTGTAATATCAGCCACTTCACCATTTAGTTCCTCGATTTTATCATGGGTGGCAGCAATATATTCCTTGGACCTGTCGGCCTCATACATAACTGTTTGCAATATATCGGTAAGCGACATTTGCATTTTGCCGATAGAATTAATTATCTGGCCAACCTCATCCTTTTGCTTTTTATAGGTTTCGGGAATTTCCTGCGACAAATTTCCGGAACCTATGATATTTAAATGTTTAGCTGCAATATTCAAAGGCCTGGAAATTGACCTGGCAATTACAATGGCAAGGATAAGACCAAGAGCGGCTGCGATAAGGAAAGTGCCAATCAAAAAGGTTATTGCTATTTTTTTATTACTTTCACTATCATCATGTATCGCCAGAGACAAATTTACTAGACTTTTTGACAATTCCTGATATTGCTGCTGATATTCATTCATATACTTGATGTTATCATTGTACTTTTGCATGGCAGCCTTTTGGTCTCCGGCCCTCGCCAGCTGTATTATCTCATCTCTGGCCTCATTGAAATTGTTAACATTAAGAGAAGCAGAAGAAAGTGCATCAACCTCGAAATCATCTATGTTCAATTCCTTGAGCTTTGAAAGATCTTCCGATATTGTTTTTGTTCTCTCGTCAAGATCCTTCAGCTTCTCTTCCTGAAAGGTCTTATTACCGTTATTCAATATTATGTAGAGCAAATTCGCCTCATTAGCCCGTGAATTCGCTCTTATGTCATTTATGTACTCGGTACCTTTAAGATAATTGTTGTATAAACTATCAATTCCTGAATTTGAAACATTTAAAAAATAATAGGATACAGTTCCCTGGTATAACAACAGTATCAATAAAAAAACAGCCATAACCAAAATCTTATTAAACACTTTCATGTTTTTCAACATAACATTAGCACCTCTCTCTACTCATTACGTAAACTTGTATATACTCCTAGATTATATACCCAGAGAAGGTAATTTGAAACTGTTTCTTGGTTAAAATTGACTTGTTGTGCCAGGTAATTTATGTGCATTATGTTAATTTAGAAGACGTTTGCATGGATGAATCTTTTTCTTCAACGACATCCTGCATCATTCTTTAATAAGCCTTTCCACCAGCATGGTGTTCCTCTTCTGCATCCTGTTGTTTGAAACAGCTATGCCGATTGCCTTTTTTGAACCCACAAGCACAAGAACTTTTTTTGCTCTTGTAACGCAGGTATAGAGCAAATTTCTCTGCAGCATCATATAATGCTGCATGGTTACCGGTGCAACCACTATTTTATACTCGCTGCCCTGGCTTTTGTGAACGGTGGTTGCATAAGCCAGAACCACCTCGTCCAGCTCGGTGGCATCATACTCAACATTCACTCCGTCAAAGCAAATGGACAGCATTCTGTCTTCAGCGTCAATACTTGTAATGCTTCCAATATCCCCGTTAAAAACATTTTTATCATAATTATTTTTTATCTGCATTACCTTGTCATTGAGCCTATAGACGGTCCCTCCGTATTTTATACTGGCCTCTGCAGGATTCAAGGCTTCCTGCAGAATAATATTCAGATTTAAGGCTCCTGTTTCACCCTTCTGCATGGGACAGAGCACCTGAAGGTCATTAACCGGATCAACCTTGTAATAATTGGGCAGTCTCTTTGAGCAAAGCTCTGTTATGGTTTCGACAACCTTTTGCGGCTCTTCCTCTTCAATAAAAAAGAAATCGCTGTTCTTTCCGCCCTTAAGATTTGGTGTATCACCCCTGTTTATCCTGTGCGCATTTGTTACTATTGCACTTCCCTGAGCCTGCCGGAATATGCGTGTAAGTCTGACGACATTTACAGTTTCCGACTCTATAATATCCTTAAGTACATTTCCGGCCCCCACAGACGGGAGCTGATCCACGTCACCCACCAGTACAAGCACCGTCCCGTTGGAAACGGCCTTTAAAAGATTATAAAACAGCATTATATCCACCATTGATGTCTCATCAATAATCAGAACATCACACTCCAGCGGATTTTCTTCATTCTTTTTATAGCCTTCGGGAAGCTTGTATTCCAGCAGTCTGTGTATGGTCTTTGCCTCAAGGCCGGTAGTCTCAGCCATCCTTTTGGCTGCTCTTCCCGTTGGAGCAGCCAGTAATACCTTTGCGTTCAATTTTTGAAAAACTTTGATGATTGCGAGAGTTGTGGTTGTTTTACCGGTACCCGGGCCTCCCGTAAGTACCATAAGTTTTGACGCGGCAGCAGTTTTTACGGCTTCAATTTGAATATCGTCATACTGAATACCGTGCTCCTCCTGGATATCTTTCAAATGCTGATATATGTCGGCAGCTTTGTAGCTGCTCTCTTCCGCAAGTATCTGCCTCATTCTTCTGGCAGCTCCCTGTTCACTGTGATAAAAAGCGGGAAGATAAACGGCATCCCCTTCATCCGCTATTACAGACTTTTCTTCAAGCATTTTGTCAATTGTTCCGTCAATAATTGGTCTCTCAAGTTCAAGTATGCTTCCGGCCGCTTCAAGCAGTTGATCTCTCAAGGCATAGCAATGCCCGTCATTTGACAGTTCATTCAGAACATAAAGCAGCCCTGAACGGCACCTTTCAAGTGAGTTGCTGTCAAAGCCCAGCTGCCTTGCTATCTTGTCGGCTGTTTTAAAGCCTATTCCCCAGATATCATCTGCAAGTCTGTAAGGATTTGTTTTTACAATATTTATGCTTTCATTTCCATAGGTCTTATAGATTTTAACGGCATAAGCAGTTGAAACACCATTACTTTGAAGGAAAAGCATAACATTTTTTATTTCCTTCTGTTCCTGCCAGGCCTTCTTTATCATATCAACACGTCTTTGGCCGATTCCTTCCACATCTATCAGACTGTCCGGCTGTTCCTCTATGATTTTAAGAGTATCTTCCTTGAACCTGGCTACGATTCGTTTTGCATAAACAGGTCCTATTCCCTTAATCATGCCGCTGCCAAGATATTTTTCCATACCTGCAACCGTAGCCGGTACTGTCTCTCTATAGTCAACCACACTGAATTGCCTGCCGTATTTGCTGTCGTGCCTCCAGTCGCCTTTCAACCGGATTGCCGCTCCTACATTGACTGCGGCAAGATTCCCCACAACCGTTACCAGCTCCGTGTAACCCTTGGATTTAATTTTAATTACACTGAATCCGTTTTCTTCGTTATTATAAGTTATTCTTTCTACAATTCCGCTGAGGTATTCCATATATATGCCCATGCCCAGCATTTCGCACAAAACATAATGATAGAAATGGCATGGGCTCGGTACCTCCTTCAATCATTTTTATAGTTTTTTAACCTTACAGCCTCCTGCAATAATTATAGCATAATATGGAACTACCTCGGAGTAAGACCGGTAATTTCAAATACACATCTATCCGACTCTTTTTTCTTCAACTAAAAGTTCCTTATATACAGTGGAATTATTCTTTAAATCACCGAAGCTTATATATTCTTGAATGTTTCCTTCATGCACCATCCAAATTTTATCCACCTTTGTCAGAATATCAGGCTTGTGACTTATCACTAAGACCGTACTGTCTTTAAACTCCGTAGTCAGCATTTTATTCACATATGCTTCAGACTCAACATCATAATTTGCAGTAGCTTCATCAAGTATAAGTATTTTTGAATGCCTGGCAAAAGCCCTGGCCATTGCTATCTTCTGCCTTTGCCCGCCTGAAAGCCTGGAGCCGTTTCTGCCCACTTCACTTTTATATTTTAAAGGCATGTCTTTTATAAAATCAAATGCACCGCTTCTCACCGCAGCTTTACTGATAATTGAGCTGTCAGCCTTTGACCCGGTGGAAATATTATTTTCTATAGTTGTGTTAAAAAGATACAAGTCCTGACTTACCACGGATATCAAGCTTCTATAATCCCTAAGTCTGATATTGTTTATATCAATTCCATCAATCAATATTTTCCCTTCCTGGGGCTTATAAAACCTCAGCAGCAAGTTAATAAGGGTGCTCTTTCCCGAGCCGTTGGCCCCGATAATAGCAATTTTTTCGCCGGCATTTATATTAAGATTTATCTTATTCAGGATTTTCTCTTCTTCCTTATATGAAAAACTCACATCTTCAAATCTAATGTCTCCCCTCACCTGATTATCGGCAAGCCTTACATGGTTTCCCCGGTTAATTCCACCCTCTGTTTCCATGTCAAGAAATTCAAAAAATCTTTTTGTCGAAGGGATTATGTTTGAAAAATTATAGCCAATATTCAATATTGCAGATATAGGTCCTATAACATAAGAACTGTAGGTAAGAAATGCGAATAATCCTCCTATTGTAAGATCATTCCTGAATGCCATATAGGCTCCCAGTATGTATAAAGCACTGGAGATCCCTTGGAACACAACACTTTCAGAGTATTCGTTGAACTTATCCAGAAATGCCATTTTTATATTCATCTTAACGATTTTTCTTTGTTTTTTAATAAATTCTCCGGTTTTTATTCTGTCAAGCCCACAGAGTTTTATTTCTTTCATCCCGCTTATTGTATCTCCGTACCAGGATGAGAAATCACGGTTATACTCCATGAACTCCTCAAACATATCCTTTCGTTTTTTTGCCAAAAAATTGACTATAAAATATCTTACGGGAGCAACAAAGAGTACAATCAATGTCAATTTCCAATCAATTATCAAAAGCCCTATCAAACCTCCGATAATCCTGAATACCTGCGAAATTATAATAAAAGTTCCTTTATCACATATCCTTGATATGTTGCCTACATCCATTCCAATGTTGCCCATAATCTCAGAAAAATTCGTATTATTGAAATATGAAAGTTTAAGTTTTTGAAGGTGCTTAAAGGCCATCTTAAGGAGAGAATATTGAAATATGGAATTTACATATGAAAAGTACTTTGTCTCAAGCAAGCCAATTGCCTGCTCAATCAAAACGATTGCCATTGTAATCAAAGAAAATTTAACTACAACATTGAAATTTTTTACAAGCAGCCCATTATCCATTATCTGCTTACTCAATAATGGTATAAGCATATTTATTCCGGCTGAAACAATAATACAGGCAAATATCAAACTGATTTTTTTAAAATATGGTTTTAGAAGTTTAAAAAGTCTTATATATAGCTCTTTATTTTCTTTAATAATAGACAAACAACCACCAACTTATCTTTTTAGTATAATTAACTTACAAAAACAAAGTAGCAGCTTTAGTTCCATTGATATTTTAATAATTTACCAATTATTGAAATTATATACTAATCAGCCTGGTGCGTCAACCATATTTTTACATTTTAATATAATAATACTGTTGATCAATTATTTTTCGTTATATGTTTTGTCATGAGTAATGTCACAATTGGTAGAAACAAAAGGCAGCAGAGGTATATAAAGCAACCCGCGCTGACAGGCGCATAGATGCAAATAAACTGACAATTCCCCGCACAGTCAATAATTATAGGTAAAATTTATTATTCGCCCGGATGCAGTACATGCTTTTTTATATTTGACCCTTCAAGACCTAAAAACCTTTTCAGATTTTTTGAAAATACCTTCTGAACAACATGCTCCTCAACAGAGAGCTTCCTATATATTTCAGTATCCCTTCCGACCCACTCCTTGGTCCACTTGGAATTATAATTATCCAGGCTGCAGTCACAGCCAAATATAATATTATTTTCAACGTCATATCCCACCTTGAACAATTTGGTCAGCAGCTCTTCTCTGTAAATAGGAGGTGTTCCCGGTGTTATGTCAATAAACATTTCTACAGACAAATCAGGACGCCTGGAACAGGCATTCTGGAATTTGCCATAAACAGCTATACACTCATCGATCCAGGGCCAGGAGGCATGGGCCAGTGCAAACTTCAGGCCGTCAATCTGAAGAAGGGCTTCAAATCCTGCCGGACGATTATACTTTGCCGATACCGCTCCGTCCCATAAAATGCCCGAATGAAACAAAACAGGCTTATTAATCCGGGATATGGCCTCAAAAACCTTTATAGCCCTGCTGTCCCCAGGGCAGAACCTATTGCATATCACTTTAAACCCATTTACACCACATTCTGCAGCAAGCTCAACCTGAGCAAGGGCATCTTCTTCAATTGGATCAATCCAATAGAATGGATACAGCTCCATATCTGAAGCTTTCCATTTAACGAGATTGTCCAAACGCTCCTTTGTTTTAAATTCCCCAAAGTTTAGAGATTCCGGCGGAAGTGAGATGATAATTCCTCCGTCAACACCAGCCTCTCTGAATTTTTGCTCAAGGCCCTTTATATCTATTACCTTGTTGAATATATGTATATGTCCGTCAAGCATTTTTACCGATTCCCCTTTCATAAAAGCAATTTTCTTGAAAAACAAGTGCTGCAAAACTATTTTACTTTTTTGTTTTGCAGCACTGAATATTAACAATGATAATTTGGATTTTCTAATACAATGACTGATTGCAGCAAAATTTTAGAGTTAATATTTGACTTCAACAGGCAATCCTGTTTCTGCCGACTCCAGAATGGAAATAATGGCTAACGCAGTTCTTCTTGAATCTTCAAGTGTCACTCTGAATTCCTGGCCGTCAACCAACCTGTCAATAAAGTCACGGATACTTTCATATGACAGTCCCTTGTATTTGCCAAATACCTTGTTTGATACCAGGATATCAGGTGTGTATGCTTTTTCCTCTGTTACCATATTAATAAGATTGTGACTTGACAAGTCCAGGCTTATCATTCCTTCTGTGCAAAGCATGCTGAACCTGAAATCGTTAATATTGGTATTTCCGTTAGGTGTGACCCATCCGTTTTCCATATGAGCCACTCCTCCTTTTTCAAATTCAATTGTGGTCAGGTATATATCTGCTGTATCCACTCCTAATTTCTGCAGGATGCCTTCCTTCTTCACAGAATACACCCTCTTGACTTCATCATTAAACAACCAGCGCAGTGTATCAAGGCTATGGCTCCCAAGGAACCATAAAATTGAAGATCTAGACGCCCAGGAAAGCATATCCGTTGCAACCCATTTAACATCGCTGTGTCTTATATATGCCGTGTATGGTTGCCCCAGCTTACCCGATTCTATTTCCTGCTTGGCCGTATTAAAAGGCGGATTCCATCTGTTGTGCAGATCAACCATACATCTGACTCCATTTTTTTCTACAGCCTCACATATCCTTGCGATATCTTCTCTTGTGGTTGCCAGAGGCTTTTCAATCAATAAATTCTTTTTATGGTCTGCAAACGAAACGGCAATATCGGCATGAAGATAATCCGGTGTTACTATTGCCACTGCATCAATATCGCTTTTTTCAGCCATTTCCCTGTAATCGGTATATACTTCCCGGATTCCGTATTTTTGGGCAATGGCGTCTGCTCTGGCTCTATCCTTATCGCATATTGCTACCGGATCGGCAAATAAGTGTTCTTTATATATTGATGCATGGGTTTCTCCCCAAACTCCAGCTCCTACAATTCCTATTTTAATTTGTTTGATTTCCATGATTTTATTATCCTTTCCTATAATTATTGTTTTACTGCCCCGGAGGTCATTCCGCTGACCAGGTGCTTTTGCAGCAGCAGGAACAGAGCTACCACAGGTATGGTTATCAAAACCGATCCGGCCATTAATGTTGCCCAATTGGTTGTGTATTGACCCTGAAAGCTTGCTATCCCCATTGGCAGTGTCCAGTTCTGGTAGCTCTTCATAAATGTACTGGCAAACAGGTATTCATTCCAGCCGGTTATAAAGGAAAACAATCCTGTAGCAACCAGACCTGGTGCCGTCAAAGGCAGTATGATAGTGGCAAACAGTCTGAATCGGCTTGCACCGTCAACCATTGCAGCTTCGTCAAGGCTGGCTGGAATAGTATCAAAAAAACCTTTCAGCATCCATGTGCAGAATGGAACTGAAAAAGTGGCATAGGCCAGAACCAGTCCAAGATGAGTATCCAGAAGCTTTAAATTGCCCATAATTATATATAGCGGAACAATGAGCAATGACCCTGGCAGTACCTGTGTAGTAAGAATAGTATAGGTCAGAGTTCCCTTAAATCTAAATCTGAACCTTGACAGTCCATAACCTCCAAGTGCTGCAATGAGCATTGAAAACAACGTGGTAAAAACTGCTATTGTTGAACTGTTCAAAGCCCATTTTAAGAAGTTAAAGCTTTTTGAGCTCTTTGTCAGGACTTCTATAAAACCTTTGAATGTGGGTTTTAAGGGTATAAATGTGGGAGGATAGCTGTATACCTCGTTTGCAGGTTTAAGGGATGTGGAAAGCATCCATATAAAAGGGAACAGAGTCACCATACATAGAAATATTGTCAGAATAATAATACAATAGTGTGCTGTTTTTGACTTTTTCATGCTTCCTGTTCACCGTCCTTTAATGCCTTAAAGTATACAAATGTAAAGAATAGGGATACTACCAGCAGAATTATCCCTGCAGCCGACGCTTTTCCAAAATCAAAATATTTAAAGGCATTTTGCTGAATATATATGGTTAAAATTTCTGTTGCTCTTGATGGTCCTCCCTTTGCCAATACGTAAGCTATTGCATAATCTTTTATTGTCCATATTATCAATAGCAGGAATACTATCATTGACACAGGTTTGATTGAAGGAATGGTTACATGCCTTACTTTTTGAACGGCATTTGCACCGTCTATATCGGCTGCTTCGAACAAATCCTTTGAAATGCTTTGCATACCTGCCAGCAGCATGACAGCTACAAAAGGAAACCCTTTCCATATATTCACAATCATTGCCGCGGGCAATGCCGCTTTTACGTCCTGCAGATAACCTATATTACCTGACAATATATTTAGGTTATTGAGCAAGTAGTTGATAATTCCATAGTCCCGGTCGTACATCAGTATCCAGATGAGGCATGCAACAACCTCAGGTACGGCCCACGGTATTATCAGAAGGGATCTTGCAACTCCCCTCCCCTTAAATCCGTGATTGAGCATTAATGCTGCGAAAAACCCAATTATAAACCTTGCTCCAACAGTAACTACGATATAAATCAATGTTACTTTCACAGAACTAAAGAAGTATTTATCACCTAAAACTTTCACATAATTGTCAAAGCCGACAAAATAGTTGCCGTTGGGCGAAGGTTTTGCTATGTACCAGTACTGGAAGCTCATAGCTGCCGCTTTAATAATGGGTATCGCCAGAAATACTAGTATTATCAGTAGTAAGGGACCTATGAATAAAAGTGGTGTATAATCAAATTTCTTTTTCATATAAAACCTCCGCTTACCAGACTTTTACTTTCTCGCCATAACTTCCTCGATTGCTTTTTGTGCTTCGTCCATTTTTGTTTTTACATCTGCAGCCTGTTCAGAGAACATTGCCTGACCGGCATCCAGCATGATCTGTGAAATTTCTCCCAATTGTGGGATGTTTGGATCGGCTACCAGATCGGTATAATTATTTTTCATAAAATCAACAATGCTGTATTCCAGAGAATGATTCTTCAAATATTCATCACTGGTTGAGTAGTCCAGGTTGCTTGGAATCATACCGCAGTCGGCAATAATTGCCTGTGCCTCCTTTGATGTCATCCATTCCAGGAAAGCCCATGCGGCATCTGGATTTTTACAGTTTTTGCTTATCATTGTCACCAGCGGATAGTTTGTTGGATTTGGCTTATAGGTTTTACCATCATAAACAATGTCAAATTGGGGGATTATTCCTATATCTTCAAATAAAGCCTTATCCCTTTCTCTGGTCATACCCACAAACCATGGGCCGTCCATATTAAAAGGAACATCGCCGTTCCAGAACATTTCACGGGAATCCTTTTTGTCTGTTACAAGTTTTACAGCCTTATCCTTGACTATTAAATCCTGCCACCATTCTGCCGCCCATACATTTCCGGGTGAGTTTACATTTACGTTTTCAGCGGTATACGGTCCTTTTTCCCCGTTGGAGAAATACAAACCGCCTGAGACTGCTCTTGCAATGAGCCTGTTCCATTCGCTTATTGTAAAGCCATGTGTACCTGAGACTACACCCATTGCATATTTTCCGTCACTTACAAATTTCAATGCGGCGCTCTTGAAATCTTCCTGTGTCTTTATTGACTTGGGGTCAATCCCTGCCTTCTCCAGCAAAGACTTTCTATAGAAAATTCCGGTTGTTCCCCAGGCATAATTTGACACCGCCAAAGTCTTTCCGTCTACCGAACAGAATTCCTGTCCTACAAGTTTTTCTTTCAGACCCGACTTATCCAGATAGGCGGTCAGATCGAGAAATGTCCCTTCCTGACGTATCACCTGATAAGTGGAAATATTTTCAGGATAAACCTGAATCATATCGCTCTCATTACCTGCCAGTATTTCAGTAGTAATATTGTCCCAGTAGCCGTCATAACCGGCGCCAAATATCTCAATATTGACATTTGGATTCTCTTTTGTGTATGCGGCAATCAGTGCATCAATTGCAGCCTGGTGAGGCTCTTCCACATACACCGAAGTGGAAAAGGAAAGTGTTATTTTTGCGTCTGAGCCATTATTCTGTTTCGTCTCCCCCGCAGCTGCAGCGGATGAATCAGAACTTGCTTTTGAACCTCCGCACCCGGAAAGGATTCCCACAACCATAGTCATGGCCAGTGCCAATGCTAATAACCTTTTTTTCATAGTTGTAACCTCCGCTTTTATATATTTTTTAATAAATCAATTCTAACTTTAACAAAGTTTAATTTGTATGGAATATTCTCAGACAATCAAATATTTCACAACAAACATCTGAGTATTTTACATATTTTTAGTTATAATACACAAATAAATATTTTTATATTATTAATAATTTTAACATTATGTAAATAACTAAATCCCATACAGTTGAAAGTCGACGATTTTGGTTTATAGCACAAAATCGAAAATAAATAAAGAAGTCTCCTATATATGCTTCAAATTCGTATTATTATCTGATAGACTATAATTGTCAGTCGGGATCATGCATTTCTATCATATTTTTATGTTAACAACGTTTCTAGCATTTAATTTAAAATCAGAGGATACTATGTTTAAAGCGATAATTATTGATGATGAACCATGGACAATAATTGATATAGAACAGACCTTGCCACTTGAAGAACTGGGTTTTGAAATTGCGGGTTCCTACAGGGATCCGCTGACTGCTCTAACAACTATCGCAAAGATCAAGCCTGATTTAATAATAACCGATATCCGTATGCCTGAAATGAGCGGAATTGAGTTGATGCAAAAATTGCGCGACCAGAAATTACAATGCGAGATTATTATAATAAGCGGCTACGGCGAGTTTCAATATGCCCAGAAAGCCATACAGTACGGAGCTGCAGGCTATTGCCTGAAACCACTTAACCCTAAAGAAGCCTATGAAACACTGAAAACTGTCAAGGAAAGGCTTGAAAGCAGGTATGCCGAAGCAAAAAAAGAAGGTACGGAAGTTAATAAGGCTGCAGACCCAAATATAGATAATTTCAGCAAAATGGTCAATTATATTGACACACACTTTTCGGAAAAGTTAACGCTAAAGCAGCTTGCAAATAACTTCTATCTTAACCCAAATTACTGCTGCATGTTGTTTAATAAATATAAAAAAATGACTTTTTCTCAGTATCTGACCAGTATTCGTGTGGGTGAGGCAAAAAAAATTCTGGAGAGTACACCATACCCTCTGGATAAAATTTCATCCATGGTTGGTTTTCCAGACTATTTTTATTTCAGCAAAGTATTTAAAAAGCATAATAATTTATCTCCAAAGGAATACCTTAAAAAGATTAAGGAGAAATAGTATGAAAAGGTCACTATTCAGACAGTTTTCGGCTATAATGCTTTTACCGGTACTATTCATATTTATTGCTGCCTATTTTGCACAGATGCATATTCAGAAGACACATTTCTCCGAATTGATAGACTATTGTGGTACTACACTTGAAAATATCAAAATCAATGTTTCAATTCTATCCGAGAACATGTCCAAGGAAGCATCTATTTTTGCAAACAGTGAATATGCCCAGATACTGCTTGCTTCAAATTCCTCCTCTGAAATTAACAGGGCCAGGAAAAATCTCAGCGATACTATTTCCCTTTCAAAAAACTTTAATTCGGATCTTGTGGATATCCTTTTATGCAGCCAGTCAGAAACCACAAGTCTTGCAGGCTATATTTCATCAGGGTTGGAAAAGTATATCCAGTCTTATACAATGAATTCCGTTAACATAAACAGGGCCTATACAACTTACTATGACCCCGACTCAAAAAAAACCTACCTGATCCACTTTACTCCCATATACGCTACAAAAATCACATCAAACTACCGGTCACAATTGGGGTACGTAGTTATAGTTTCATCCTTAAAAACCGTTTCAAAGCTGATCAATTCATCAACCGATATCTACATTGAGCTCGTTGACAGCAATACTAATAATTTACTCATTTCCAATACCGGTAACTTTACAAATAAAAGCATTAACACAGATGCTGATAACCAGGTTTCAAAGAATATATCAAACTCCAATCTTATTCTGCGAGGTACAATTCAGGTCAATTCTCCTGCCGACATATCGTCGTCCTTTCAATACTTTTTAATATTTGCCATTGCGTTTTATTTGATATTTATATTTTATATTTTTATAGCTGTTGATTTTGTATTAATAAAACCAATCAACACTTTGAACAAGCTGATCAAAAATATCAACTCCGAAAACAGGCAAATAAGACATACCGCCAATAACGAAATAGGCTCCATAGCTTCGCATATTAATGAAATGCTGAATAACATATCCGACTTGAATAATAAAAATATTGAATCACAGGCAAGATTATATGAAATGGAACTTACAAAAAAAGAAACCCAGATTTATGCATACCAGAGCCAGATCAATCCACATTTTCTCTACAATATGCTGCAATGCATGAGAGGTATATCTCTTTTAAACAACATGAGGGAAATTGCCAATATATGCACCTATATGGCCGACCTCTTCCGTTACTCCATTAAAGGACAGAATTATGTGACACTAAAGGAGGAACTGGACATTATAGATAAATATCTCTATATGATATCCGTCAGGTATCAGAATAAAATTACCTATAAAATATCTGTTGATGAAGCTCTTTACAATTGCAGTATACCAAAGATGATTTTACAGCCCATCGTAGAAAATTCAATATTCCACGGGCTGGAGCCAAAGGCCTCCGACGGCCTTCTTGAAATATCCGCATACAGCCCCGGCGATACGCTGAAAATAGTTGTACAGGACAATGGAGTGGGTATCGGGAAAGATACTCTGAATTCATTAATAAATTCTTTGATGGATAACAGCCAGAAGGATTTTTATTCCAATGTAAAACAGGAAAAGGGCATTGGAATAATTAATATAAATAATAAAATTAAATTATTTGAAGGAAACGAATACGGTATTGAAATAGAAAGTGAAGCCGGAAGAACAATAGTGGTAATAAATTTAAAGTATCAGCTATGAATACACATAAGATGAATCCATATCCGTTCTTAACGCCCAATCATCATTCAGACAGAGGCTGGT
>JAEVZU010000207.1 GCA_023392075.1 Bacillota bacterium
CGTATATGCCAGAGCCCCAACCTGCTGTGGCTTATCGGAGTTCTGATGCACTTTTATATCTGATAGATCAACTCCTGATAGTTTTTCAAGTCCTGCTATCAAATTATGTTGCATTCTTGAGCTTGAAGTAGAAGTATCTCCGTCATCCTTTTTCATTTGTATTGGAGGCTTAGTGCTGTTATCCTTTGAACTTGTGTCTTTTTTTTCCCCATCCGAATCCTTTTCAACTTCAGAATTTGATCTTTCTATTAAAATAGGCTTCATTACAAGATTAGTCTGCTCTATCTTTCTTTGCTGTTTGCGTAGCTTTGCCTTTTCTCTTGCTGCCACTGCTTGCCTGTATCCTATAATTGATTGCAAAAACAAGAATTCTTCTCTTGTTATGGCATCAGGATCATTAAGCATCATCTGCAGCAGTTTCTTGTAATCTGTTGTTCTTACCTTTTTTTTATTTTCGGCAGGCTTATTCTTATGAATATTATTCACAGGATTATTTGTCCTGCCTGAATCTGGCTCTGGTTTTTTTACTAACATTTTGGTCTGCATATATGATTCCCCCCTAAATTTGGTCTGTAATATTAAGTAAATTCTAGGGGCGATTTAACATCCAGATTTTTAAAAAGGTTTCTAATTCTTAAACGGACAGATTCTGCTCAAATTTATCTTGCTTATACCCTTGCCCTACCTTCTTCTCCCTCATCTTCCTCATTAACTTACTATCCACCTTGAATCCAATTGCTGACTTAGTATGCAGTGGCACATTATTCTCAAATATCCTCCCCACATGATACATCATTCTTGAAATCCCAAGTGCCACAGGAGGTTCTCTGAATTTATCCATATTATCCAGAAAGAATTTCGCATACTCATTCCCCTGCTCTGCTGACAGTGTAAGCCATTTTATAGCAACTTCTTTGTTCTTCATTTTGTGGTCAATCACTACTTTTTTCCTCCGAACCACATCTTTTCATCAGAATTATCGCTTCAACATGCCTTGAGTAGACAAAAGTGATGCCTGTTGATCCTGGTAGGACCTTGGCGGAAATTCATAGTGAGATAGATATTATTTGCTGCTATTTCGAAGAGTTCGCTTCCATAACAGTGAAACGTTAAAATATATTTTTAATACGCAAAGAAGAATCCCTTCTATAATAGAAAAAATCATTGTCATTGCAGACCACTTCCAAAGCATGGCATAGGTGTACCCTATTAGATATGGTAAACACACCAGTACAATCGATATGCAGAAAAGCAGTATAGTTTTTATTATCAGACTTGATGTTTTCGCTAAAGTACTTTTTACTTTTATTACTTTTAAAACCATATTTATAATAAAATACAAAAGCAACAAGCAGATAAATGAGCAAATAATATCAAGCGTTGCTACCGAAACAAAGCTGATATTATATTTATCGGCACCTTGTAAGGATGCTATATAATTTTCCGCAATGTAAATAGCTGGAGAAAGCATACTATTACAGAGAGTAGCGACAGCAGTTCTATTTTTTAAATCAATCATGACACAAGAACCGTAATTTTGTATGCCTCCCGTATGCATTATCTTTTCTCCATCTACAGATATATGCCAACCGAAAAGATAATAATCATCACCATTTTGGGGTGTGTAGGCACATTGGCTGATATCATGTGTGCGTGCAATAGCATTTTTTAATTTATCAGGAACACTTGGTTCTCCCATTTGGGCTTTTATCCATTTACTTAAGTCAGCAGTGCAGGTAATCATTCCACCCGCAGGCTTATTGGCGCCTTCAAGCTCGGCATTATATTCCGTAATACAACCCAAAAATGTTCTGGAACCATTTACAAATGTGACTTTTTGATTTGTTTGGTTCATATATAAATAGGTGTTATTCATTTCAAGCGGCAATAAAATGTTTTCCTGAATATAAGATTCATAACTCTTACCCGTAACTATCTCGAGTAAATATGCAAGTATGGTGTAATTCATATTTACATATTGATATTCTGAGCCTGGAGCAAAATCAAGCTTTAAGCCATTAATTGCTTGTACGCTTTTTTCTATAACACCCTCATAATCACCTGAGGGTAGATTATATAGTGTTTTATATGGTATTCCGCTAGAATGGGATAAAAGCTGGCGGATTGTTATATCTGTTTTTTCCCCTTTGTACATAAACTGCAACCAAGGAATATAATCTGATATATTTTCATCCAGATTAATATATCCATCATCAGCTATCATTTGAATTGCCAAGCCAGTAAACGCTTTTGTAGTTGAACCAAGAACGAATAACGATGAGTCGCTAATTTCTGCCCCATGGCTTTTACCGTAATTATCAAAATTCAACTCGGAATTCTTATATTGAACCACTGCACAAGCCGGTATTCTGTGTGCTGTCATGATTTTTTCAGTAGCATTATGTATATCGTCTACTTTCAAAAAAACATTCAAGTGCAATAGCATTATAAAAGTGAAAACAAAACAAAATGCTGTGACTATCAATATCTTCCTACACTTATTCGTATTAATTGCTTTTTTCATTAGCCCCCCTATAAAATCATTAAATAATTAGTTTTTAAAATGCCGAAGGCGTAAAAAACTTACTGGTCGATGCTGATTTCCTAACCATTTGTAAATACCCTACCCAGAACGATAACCTTCGATGGGTAATAAACTCAACGATATTTTATCATACAGGCTGCTGATTGAGAAGTTCCGTTCAATCCTCGTCACACATTCTGTATGCCTTGAGTGGTCAAAAAAGATGCTGTCCCCTTCTGGGTATCCCCTTGGCGGCCGATATGTTCAGAGTGGTTCTCTGTGTATAGTAGGGGTAACTTTCAAAGATATGTCTTGATTAATTCCATAAATGGTATTATTATATATAATAGAATCAATTAGGAGAGAACATCATTCTATGAAAAATCTTGAGAATATTTTATTGAACCCAGTAAGAATGCGTGTAGTACAACATTTATCATATTTGAAAAGTGCAACCGTTGGCAAGCTGGTTGAATTGATGATTGACGTGCCACGTACCACGTTATACCGACATATAAATATTCTTTATGAGTCGGGCCTGCTCACAGTAATAAAAGAAGAAAAGGTGCGAGGCACCTATGAACGCGAGTATGCCTTGAATTTTGAAAAATTGCAAGAAGGTTTATCGCAAAATCCGATTCAGGAAAGTGTTTATAAATTTATCATGAAAATGCTTTCTGACTTTGAAGGCTACTTCAAAACTCAGGGAGCCGATCCAATAAAGGACCGACTTTTTTTAACGGAGAATACTTTGCTTCTATCAGACGCTGAATTGGAGCAATTTATTGAAGCAATATTTACGGTAGTAAAAAAATATATGAATTTATCTGTAGAGCAGGGACGTAAGTCACGACTTATTTCAATTATTTCTTCACCGTGCAGCATAAAGGAGGATTCAAATGTCAAGTAATTTAAGGAAATGGTTTGGAATAATTATTGCAATTATCTGCTACTATGTTGTCCATGAGGGCAGTCATATACTGGTCGCACTGATATTAGGAGTATTTCAGAAAGTACATTTCATGGCACTTGGGGTACAAGTTGTAATCAATGCTTCCGGCATATCAGATTTACAACTTGCAGTTTTCAATATTGCGGGAAGTGTGAGTACCTTCTTCATAGCATATGTACTGGTACTACTAAGAGGGCGTATTCTTCTTTCCCACAGTAAACTTCTAAAAGCCGCTTGCTACTATACAACTCTTGGGTTACTGCTTATAGATCCTATATATCTGTCGATATTATGCGGATTTTTCGGTGGCGGCGACATGAATGGGATTATTTTATTTGGTATCCCAGAAATAGTTGTTCGGCTGATGTATGCTCTACTTGGAATCATCAATACGTTTGTACTGTTAAAATATGTTTATCCTGCGTATAAACAAAATTTTAAAAAAGCGTAATAGATATCTACCTTTACATGAGCATTCCCATGTCATCTTTCTTATACTCTTGACTTTCGTCTATGATATTTATGTTTTTGGGTCCTCATTTTAAATACTGTTAGTTTTATCAGTTCTGAATCAATCCTTGCGTTATTATATAGAGTTTTTTTGCGTTATCCTTGTTAAAAGTTCCCATAGTCAGACTCACTTCTTTGGCTTGCATAAAAGCAGATAAAGGCACCGACGGAGGGTTTTCTAAAAGTTTAATTATAGGTTCAATTGCTTTTTCTACAGGTTTTCCTATTACTTTATATAGCATTTTAGTTGCCGCTCTTATTACCGGCTGTTCAAAGGCTTCCATAGCTCCACTAGTCTGAACGGCACCAGGATTGAACAATATATATTTTATTTTTGTCCCGTTATTATTTTCTGCAAAGGAAACACCCAATAAATCATTCAGCCTACTCCCATGCATAATCGCTTTGATGCTTCTATAATTTTTATCAGACTGTAAATCATCCCAATTAACTGCTCCACTCATACCTGGAGCGCAGACGTTAATAATCACAGGTTGCGAAGCATTCTCCAGACAATCCTTAAAGCCATAGCTCAGTATATAACGGCTCAGATAATAAAGTCCAAAAGAGAATTCAAAGCCTTCTACTGTCTTAATAGCTGTCGTTCGCTTTTTCTGATATTGAGCACAAAGGATTAGTGCATCCAACGATGAAAATTTGCTTCTGACTTCTTCTATAATCCGCCGGTTTTCTTTTACCAAACTTAAATCTGCCTTGAGATAAACCGCCCGCTCCTGTGCCCCCAATTTTCTGGATTCCTCATAAAATGCTTCCCCTTTAGCATTTGAACTTCCAACTACGATGACACGATCGCCGTTTTTTAAATAATGCATGGCAATCCCTTTACCAATTCCGCTTGTTCCACCTGTAATTAAAATCGTTTTCATTGATTTCATCCTTTCACATAAAACCAACACCGATACTCACATGTTTTCCTGCATCAATGCAATATCTAATAAATTGTTATATTTTGTGAGTCCAAGAACAATGTCTTTTAAATCATCTTCTGCAACATTTTTAAAAACTAAATCTTGAAATTTTGCAACCTTTGATTTTATCTCAGTCATCTTATCCCGCGCGGTTGCTGTCAATTGGATCTTTACGACCCGTTGGTCTTCCTTTTGGCGAAACCGCTCGATAAATCCCATGTGCTCCAAGCGGGAACATATGGCAGAAACATTACTGTCTACCATATTAAGTACCTTTCCTATATCGCCCACTCGCATAGCACCTTGATCATCCAGCAGAAGCAATATACTGATTTGCTGAGCTGTCAGATTTTGATGTGAGTATTGTTGATTAGCCAGCTTGACCGTCTTTGTATCAATGTTGCGAAGCAATTCGCTGATTTTATGGCAATATTCTAATTGATTCATTATTCATCACTCCACATTTTATTTATCGAGATAATTATTATCTAGATAGATATTACTTCGATAAATATCGGTTGTCAATGTAAAGTTTTTCTTTTTAATAAATAGAAAATAAAATGAGTTAACCTGAATAATTTGATGCCGATTATATTTTATTTACAATATCCTTTGGGGTAAGAATATAGCTTCACAAGTTTTGCCTGATAGCAGATTTCTTATATGTTTTTGAATTTATATGAAAATAAAGGCATCAAGATTTTTAGTCTCAATGCCTTTGGATTTTTCTGTTTGAAGTTGCTTTTTGGGTTGTCATCCTCCCAAATACGCAATGTCACTATGAAACGTCCCAAAAAACAGGGCCAAAAATCGCAGTTTTTTGCCCTGAAACCACTGCATATAGTGGTTCCCGCCTCATTTGCCCTTAGAACCACAATACGTCATCATTATCACGCACTCAACGTGCCTTGAGGCTACAAAAAAGATGACGTGTATGCCCACTTTTTCCTTGGCGGAAGGGTATTTTTCTGTTTTTGCTCAATCCTTAACCGCTGTTTTATAAAATACACATAAAAAGTATCAAACCTATACGTCTGATACTTTTTATATGTATTTTGCTATCATACTTGTTACACGTTTCACATAAGTGCTTTTCCGCCAACGGAAATACCGTCTTCCAATACCACTTTAGTTTCCATGAGCATAAGGGTATTTCCTTCTATTGCAGTAGAGTTATGAGTAAATTCTACTGCAAAACATTATTATAGGCTTCAATTGTAACTTCATGAAGTGTATCTTTTCCCTCTTCATACAATTATTGTTTTTCTAATATTCTTTTAAAATCCAAGATTGCACCTCATTTCATAGTAAACTTTTACATACTAACTTTATGACCATTATGGAATACTGATTACAAATAGTAACACATGTAATTGAATAAAATTCATGATCTTGTAATTTTATTCAAACAAACTCATTTGTTCCGGTCTAATATAGTGATAATATGCCTTTTCCAGTCTTTCATCCTGTGCCAGTTTCTTTTGAATAATAGGTTCAATCTCCAGGTAATCTTCTCTGTGCATGGTTTGCCTGATTTTCACCATATATATCAAGTCAAAGCTATTTATAACGTCACCCTGTTTTATATCCGAAAGGCAAATAAGCTGGGTGTTATATTTTTTTGCAATATCAAACATAGGCTTCAAAAGGTGTCCTGAGGTAATAGGTCCGAATGGATTATCCATAATAAGGACCTTACTTTCCTCTCTGTTTCTGAACGCAGTAGAGCCTCTTTGCTGTTTCCGGCTATATGAAATAAGTGCTATCAGCAATGAGAAATAAGCAACAAACTTTTCTCCCCCTGAATTCTTAACAATAATCTCCTCCCAGGGCAGCATACGCCGGTTCCTTTCATTCAAATCCACCTTATATGCGTTAATAACACAGCTTTCAAGTGGGCTAATAACATTAAAGAGCTCTTTTGTAGACATATACTTTTCCAGATCTCTTCTCAGTCTGCTGTCATCGGCGTTGTCCTTGATAAGTGCTGTAAGGCTGCTCAGGCATTCACTTATGTAATTGGACATCTTCTCTCGAGCAGCCAGTTCATCCTCCATATCCTTAAAAGAAATATCAAGAACTCTTTTTCTGACACCGTCTATTTCAACTGCAGAGTTTTCAGAGATTTTGGGAATCTCGGTATAAATCCGCTTTGCTTCCAGGAATGCATGTTCAACAAGGTCTTTACGGCTGTGTTCAAGCTGTTGGAGCTTACTTTCCATAAGACTCAGGATATTTGACAATTGACTGTCATAGTATGCCAACCGCTCAGAAAGATAATAATACTTGTCAAAGTTGTGCTCCAGCAGCTGAAGCTGCCCCTTCAAGCCCCTTAGTGCATCCTTGATAGTACCTTCCTCACAGCCTTCATACTTTAATATAAAGCCTGAGCTTATCTTGTCAAATTGTGTAATGCACTTTTCAGCCGTTTTGGAAGCCTGTATATACCCGTTCAATGTCCCTGTTATGGTTTCTCTGACTTCCTCATATGAGCGGATGTATTCACCGGCAAGGCTGCTGCTCATCTCGCCGAGACTGGTATCAATTCTTACCAGAATGACCTGTAGTTCCTGTTTTTCAGTATTGACTATCTTTTCTTTGTTTTCAACATCTATCATTTCTCTATTCAAAGCAGTTTTTCTTGCATTAAAATTGCCCCTGATTTTTTCTACGGGAATCAACGTTCTTCCTGCCATAGATTTTTCTACAAAATTCTTTTGTGTGTTTATTTCTCTCAATTTCAAATTTTCTGTATTATAATCATTAGTAGTGTTACCAATACTTTTGTCCAGAATGTCAAGCTTGTCCTGAAGCTGAGTTTCGATATCCTCTGAATAAACAATCCTCTTGTATTCTTCAGAATCTTCAAGCCTGAGCTTTTCAATTGACCTTTCCTCATCCTTTATATCCTTGTCAAGTCTCCTCTTGCGTGTCTGCAACTCTTCCAGCACATTATCCTGTTCTTTTCTCAAGGAAGACAGCATCCCCTCAAGCTCAAAAACAGGAGCAATAATAACCTCTGCTTCTGAGCAATCCTCAACCTCCAGCATTTTCACCTCTAAAATTTTAAGTTCATTTTTGACAGCAGACAATTCCTGATTAACAGCTAAAACCTTCTCATTCAGGCTTTTTTCTCGGGCACAAAGCTTCGCATATGATGCATCTATGTTTTCAATCTCTGAAGTTAGCTCATTGTATGCAGCCAGATGCTCCATATAAACTGCGTTTCTTTCAATATACCGCTTGAAAGCAGCCATCCTCTCTTCAGCGAAGCTAATATTATTGTTACCTTCAACTATATCTTTGTTAAGTCTTTCCTTTTCTCCACTCAGAGCCCTTATACCTATACTGCATTTATTTATGGCAGCTGTTAACTCTTTAAACTCCTGATCTATTGAATCTCGCCTGCCATAGATCTCACGCTCCTGCTCCTCTGAAAAAACAAAGCCATCAATCAAGCTGTAATCCCTATTAATCCTGTCAATAACTGCTTCTGTTTCCTTAAGATTTTGAATGCTTCTTTCATTCTCCAAACTTAAGCTTTCAATATATGCTTTTAGTCCATCACCATCCAGATACGCATTTTTTGATGAGGTAATGAAGCTAATTTTGTGGGAGTCTATGTCGGTAATTTGCTCTGTTTCCTTGTATCTGATTATCGGTACAATTTGATTGAAATCCTGTTCAGAAGTCAAAGACCTGAGCAGTTCCTGTTCCTTTTCAGTAACTATAAGTGCATATGGAAGCAGTGGATTGTTCTGCAGAAGTTTTAGCTTTTGCTCCTCACTTGCTTCTCTCAGATACTTCTCCCCCGTAAAAGGCTCCAGATTATTCTCTCTCATAATAGTCAGCAATTTAGCCGGAAGATAATTCTCTCCCGTCTCAATACCACGAATCCTTTTCTCAAGGTCCACAATTTCCATCTTCAGGGCAAAGGATTTCCTTTCCCAGTTATACAGATATTCTCTTGCTTCCCTGACAATATATTCGCGGTCAAACAGGTATTCTTCACCAATGTTAAATCTGTTCAAGGTCATTACAATATTTTTCTTTTTATCCTGATACTCTTTGACAAGGCTTTCAGCCTCTGTCAAAGCAGCAATCTGAGTCTTTTCTTTTTGTTGAAGCAGCTCTTTTTGTTTTTCAGCCTGGCCTAGTTCCAAACTGCACTTTTCAAGTCTATCTTTCTTCTCCTCAAGAATATTTATTTTATTCTGCAAATCGTTATGGAGTCCAGCCCCAGCCTTATCAACTTCCTTATTATCCAGTTCATTTAGAATGGGATTTCTATACAGCTCAAGTCCGATACTTTTCAGTATAGACGGTTCATCTTTTTCAAAGGCATCTATCCCCACAGACAGTCTGCCCTTCTCAGAATTCTTTAGATTTTGCTTTTTCTGACTCTCCGACTTTTCATGTTCAATATCCTTAATCTCCTGTCTGATGCTAACGAGCTGCTCCTCTTTCTGCTGCGTCTGCTCATTCTTTATATCCAACTCCTGCTGCAGCAAACATTTCAATGAAAATCTCACCTGATTGAGCCTAATGTTTAACTCTTCCTGGTCTTTTGAAGCATTTGTAATACTCTCTGTAAGCTCACTGATTTCCGTTTGCTTTTCACATATCTTTTTATACTTTTCAGCAGCCTGCTGAAGCCTGAGCCCATGGTTTGCTGCTGCCTTTTCATTGATAAGTTCCACCTTGATATTATTGAGCTTATCAAGCTTTTCGATTAAAATATCGATTTCATCCTTAAGCTTGTAAAATTCCTCGGATTTTTTCTCCTGTTCTATTTGTGCCAATTCCTCAGCGATATCCTTCTTCTTAATATCAAGCTCCACAAGCCTATTATCAAAAACATTCCCCTGAGCCTTCAATACTGCATACCCACTAGATATTTCCTTTTTAAGCTTATCCTCCTCATCGAGACTCTTTAGGACACCATTTGTTTCCTTAGCCAGATTATCAGCCTCTGCTTTAAACTCATCTATAGCTTTGAATTCTTTGATATGTTTCTCATTCTCCACAAGGGACTGAGCAACTTGCCCAATCATTATCTCAAGCTTTTTATGGTCTGACATCTCTCCTTCTGAGGATTTGTCCAACACCTTTTCTATGTATTTAATAATCCATTGCTCCATAACCTTTCTGGAGGTTTTGCACTCTGAGAAAACCTCCGAGACGCCATGCTCGGCTTCATTGATTTTCATCATCAGCTCCTTCCATTCATCTCTGGAAATGAAGTAGCTGTTTAGCTTTCTCTCATAAACGCTCTGATCTTCTCTGGTGGAATCAAATACAGCTACGTCAAATTCGCCTTTACCGCATTCCTTCTGAAGAAGCTTTTTAAACTCCATAAATGAAGCAATCCGTATACTGCTGCCAGTTTGCTCACATACTGGAATATCCCTGATATCAAAAGCATTTGCGCTTTCATAAAAGCTGGTAAACGTAAAATACCTGATGTCGATATTTTGCTCATCCTCGTTTGTGGAGTGAGTGACCCTTGTTGTGACAGCGATGCCTGTAAGCAGGTAGCCCGCATCCTCTTCCAGCTTCCACTCAATCATGATGTAAGACGGTGCCCTACTGCCGGTAAAAAAGTCACTGAATTTTCTGCCCAACAGTGAAGCTTTTGGAAGAATAGGCTGAAGCATGGCTTGTACCAGCACAGACTTTCCACCTCCGTTGGCGAGACTTAAAAGTGCATTTTCACCGCTATAGAAGTTGAAACACTCATCAATAATGTGCCTGTTATTGTTGTTATATGAAAAATTTACAATCCTGATTCTGTTTATCATGGGCATATTAAAGCACCCCCGTTTCAAAGGCTTCCAGCAGAAGCTTTGCCCTGTCGGCATTCAGATAGTATTGCCGCATAAGAATATCCAGCTTTTTGGTAGTTCTTATCTGGTTTTCAACTACATATGCCAGCTTATTTTCTTCCAGAATGTCGCATACATTCTTTACTACATTGGATTTTGTCTTTCGCTTTGAATCATGGGCGGCAAGCATATTTGACCACAACTCTATAGAACTGGAGAGATTGACCTTGTAATCATCCTCCAACATTTCAACCTTATCGGCCGGAAGTTTGCCCAACCGTTCAAAGCGCTCATCCAGCCAGTTTATCAGGTGGCTTACCTGGATAAAGTCAGTCTTTTTGGGATCACGATTTTTACCATTGTAAAACTCAAAAAATATGAATATCATTATGTAATATCCTAGATATACGTCTTTATTGGTGGCATTACTTCCGAAATACTTTCTGAAATCCGATGGCTGCATGGAAATAAGCTGGCTATTAATATTTGGCACAAGGAAAATTGAGTCATCAAAATTCAGAAGCTTGCACTCAAACTCCTCTTCAAAGCATGCCAACGCTTCCTGAACCTCATATTCAAGATACTCACCGTACAAAAAGGAGTTTTCTTTTCTATTGATTTCACCATCCATAAGCAATTGCTTGAAAATTTTAACTGCTGATTTAAAATGCTCCATTATTTAATCACCTCAAAAATCAAATCTGACATTTCAATGGTTTCCTTGTATTTTACGACTTCCGTCGCTTCCTCTCCTATTGTCTTTGCAGTCCCATTTGGCGTTCCTGCTTCTCCTCTGACACTGCCGTCCAATACTCTTTCCACCGTAACCTTTAATTCTCTATCGCCTTTTGTAATCCTAAGCTCAGAGATATTTTCAAGTCCTTTTATCCTGCCCTTTAATTTTGTAAGACAGTATTCCAGACTGAATTCCTCGGTTGGATGATCCAGTACTCTGCTCCTCGAGTGGAAGAAGTCCGAAATTCTTATACTTTCTATATTGTACAGGTACAATGCCGTCAAGAGCAGTCTGTTACCTTCCATTAATTCCTTATAAAGCTTTTTACCCTCAATTATATGATTATCAATGTCTGAATTCTGAAGTCTGCCAAGTATTTCACTGAGAGCAATTGAGCCTATGTGCATTGTTTCATTGATAAATAATGCAAGAATATTGATATATTGCTCAGAAATGAGGCTCACCCTTTCTTTTTCCTGTGAAGCATCATAGTCTTCCCTTCTTAGAAGGTGCGTGTCCTCGCACTCTGCTTCCTTAAAAATAATCTGGGGCTCAAAAATCTGCCCAACACCCATAAGTTTCCGTCTTGCAGGAAGCGTCAACGGCTGCAGCAGGTTAATGCACCTATCCAGCACATTTTCATAGCGTTCAAGACTATAAAGAATAGTCTCTTCAAAGTCATATCTTTTTTCGAAGCTGAATTCGAAAGATTTTTTTATTGTATCCAAATACATCTCAGTGAGACTGTGTCTATTTATAATAAGATCTCTCTGCTCAGTAATAACAATTCCGATATTGTGCATTATTTCCTGAATTTCAGCTTTAGCCTTATAAAGCTTGTCCTCAAGGGATTTTGACATACTGAACTCTTCTTTAATCTTTTCCTCAGCCATACTTATCATTTTCTGAATATCCTGCATGGTATCATATTCCTCTGAAAGCATGGCATAGGTGCTTTTGATAAGGGCTTCAAACTGTTCGACATCAACAGAATGAATATTTTGCCTGATTGACAAAACAAAGGCTTCAATATCCTTTTTCTTCTGTCTCACAAAATTGATAAGCTCAGCACTCTGCCTGACAGCACTGGAAAACTTTTTGCGCTTTATGTATTCCTTAAGCTTCAACTGCTCGATTGTAAGCTGTATTTCTTCGTCCATTTCACGCATTCTGAAAAGAAACTCATAGCCTTGATTGGTAAGGAAGTATACAATTTTTTTAATACCGTTTTCTTCCACTATCTTGTCTGAGATCAATCTTATATTGATTTCTTCTATTGTTTTGCTGGTATAATTCATAAGAGTGTATCCCAACTTTACACCATTGTTTTGAAGAATATCTCTGATTATATACGAAGCAAGCTCCTTCAGCTTGTCCCTGGATAGCTTTCTTCCGTGATATTCGCTCAGAAGCTCGTCAAGGAATGCCTCTATGTGATAAAGCTCGCACTGGTTATTCTCTTCCAGCGTTTTCTCCATAATGAATAACAGGATGGAAACTATAATGTTTGTAAGCTCATTTTCATCAAACAAGCTCTCAAGCTCAGTCCTTTTACCTTTCCTGTTTATTATGGAGCTGGCAATACCAATGCTCTCCATTCTTTTATTAAAGTTCTCCAAAAACTCAAACATCCGACGTTAAAACCCCCAAATACTTAAACTGGCTTCAATCCTATACTTCTCCGTTTTTGAGTCTGCTGAAAAAACACTCTCGGTTTAATATTTCTTGAGGGATGTATCTTCCTTCCTCAAGTATGCTATTAATCCTTCTACTCTCTTCGTCATCAAATTCTCCCAGAAATCGAGTGATAAATTTTTTGCTCTGCTTTTCCTTAGTCCGGGGAAGCTCAAATTTTCCTCCAGTGCTCTTTAGTAATTTTGTTGCCTCTTCAAGCATCCAGGAATAGAGTCTGCCAAACAGCTTAATATCCAATCCGGAATTAATATCCTTAAGGTCATTAAATATGCCAATTCCTTCATAATCCAGATCACCAAAGTAATAATATGTGGTTTTGTTATCACTGAAAAAGCTGACATCAAATTCTGTAAGCGAGTCAAATCTTCTCGAAACCTTTTTGCCCTCTCCATAAAGTAAAACATCAAAGGTTATTCCTAACATATTATTCATATCAGGAGTCATAATACTTTTGAGAGTATACCATGTATCCTTATTTTCTATAATTAAAACGTTTATATTTCCCTGTATTTCGGTAATTCTATGAATAAAGAATGGTTCAGGCGTCATGTAGAAATTCAAGGCATTTCTTAAGGCAGGATTGAAATTAAGCACTGAATGAAGATTTTTATCTTCTTTAAGGGCCTTTTCTTTTCCAAAAACCTGGAAAGACCTTTCATTTATTGATAGCTGCACGGCTAGTGCTTGATTATTTGACTTGATAAATGTGTTCAGAATTTGTACCCACGCCCTGTGTTTAGAATATTTCTGCTGGTCGTCAAGATAGCCTTCAATATTAAATGAACTGGAGAGCAGTCTTATCTCCTCGATATAATTATCAAGGCGCTGTTCTGGCTTGTTTATGGAATACCGTTTGTATAGCGGTGGATTCATTCCATTTGAGCCAGAGCTTACTACAGGTAAAATCAGGCCTTCCTCTACCAGCTTTTCTACTATTTTGTGATACTCGACATAGTCATTAACAGCTGTTATGGTCCTGAGCTCTTTTTCAGCTATACGCGTAGTTTTATGGTTTTGAAGCCTTTTTACCAAATCAGAATAACTCATCTCAACCCTCTTAATCATCTTGATGATAAATATGGAAAATTGTTTTTCCACCCAAATCATAAAAAGTACCAAACCTATACGCTTATACTTTCTGTTATCATACTTGTTACATTTGCTGTATTTGATGTGATTGATTCTGTTCCGGTATTATAGCGATATATTTATCAAGCTGTGCTTCTTCCAATTCCGCAATCATATTTGTAAAATCATCTAGAATACCTTGAGCTGCATATTTATCTAATGCATTATAATAATCCAATCGGTTTTCCTTTGCTATAGAAACCGGCAAAAAGCCATAACTCATCAGTTGATAGTTCATAATCAGTCTGGACGACCTGCCATTGCCATCCTGAAACGGATGAATTCTAACAAATTCCGCATGAGTCCATGCTGCTAGTTCAATTGGATTAAAATCTTTCTTATACGTTAAATCTGCAAAGAAATTCTTTATCTGAATATACATTTCATTTCTTACAGGTGGTATATGACTGGCACCACTAATAACAACCTCTTCATTTCGATATATACCACCTACTATGATATTTTCCATGACAAGCGCATGAATGTCTTTTAGTATTTTTTCACTCAAAGGAAGCCCATCGTTGATACATTGCTTCACATAACGAAAGGCTTTTTTATGATTTACGACTTCGTATATTTCTCTAAGTGCTTTTCCGCCAACGGAAATACCGTCTTCCAATACTACTTTAGTTTCCATTAGCGTAAGGGTATTTCCCTCTATTGCAGTAGAGTGATGAGTAAATTCTACTTCAAACGCATTATTATATGATTCAATTGTAACTTCATGAAGTGTATCTTTTCCAGCCTCATACAATTTTTGTTTTTCTAATAATCTTTTAAAATCCAAGATTGCACCTCATTTCATAGTTATCTTTTACATACTTACTCTATGATCATTATATCATACCGGTTACAAATAGTAAGACATCAATTCATATTTATGGCTATGTGAGAGTTACTGTTCGATAATCTGAATAGAGAATCAGAAATATGATATGTATGTTTTCCTTTAAACAATCCCTTAAGCTTGCCTCTACTGCAATTAGGGGTTATGTCATCTTTTTTATCTTCTCAAGGGTCACATGAATATTTTAATGGTTATATAATTGTTCAAGCCATTGGATTACAATGGTTTCAGGCACGTTCAATCTTCACACAGCATTCTGTATG
>JAEVZU010000209.1 GCA_023392075.1 Bacillota bacterium
AATAAGAACGGATGCCAGGACAAGGCCCATAATGGAAAAAAATATTCGTATGTAAATACTGTTCATTCTGAAACTGGTAAAACTTTGTGGCAAAAGCTTCATAAGAACCTCCCACAAGAATAGATTATATATGATTGAAATATATCAGAAAATACACTTACGCCTTTTTATTATCAACTCATATTTATTTTTTGTCAAGTTGGTTGTTATGTAACTTTTAAAAATCGTAATTCAACCTTCCAAATTGATATAAATCTATCCTGTTGTAAACAGGCCTACACCTTCAAATATTTCCATCTGCCCCTGTTCATTCTGACCAGATACATGATTGATCTTGAACAAAAGTCAAAGAATATACCGATCATAACCGCAAACAAGCCCATTCCGAAAAAGTTGATAAGTATGAAGGACAAGCCCACCCTGAAAGTCCAAAGCCCTACAAAGGAAGTGACCATAACATACTTGATGTCACCTGCCGCTTTTAAGGTTGCCGAGCATAAATTCAAAACTGCCAGCAGCGGCTCTATTAATCCAAAGGTGCAGACAATGGCCACAGACTCCTCTATTACGAGATGATCATTGGAGTACATGGCTGCCAGCTGTTTTGAGAATATAGCCATAAGTATACCTATAACAAACCCTACAGCCATTGTTATCTTCAAGCTGTCATAAGCATAGGTTTCGGCCTTTTCATATTCCCTGGCACCAAGGCTTTGTCCAACAAGAGTAGTGTTTGCAATGGCAAACCCGAATATTGGAAAGAAAGCAAGGGCATTTATATTTATACCTATCTGGTATGCAGCCATAGCCACCGTTCCAAGGGAGACAATTATAATCTGGAGTACAAGAAAACCTCCTTGCATGACGGCTTGTTCTATAAAGCCCGGAACGCCTATGCTGACTATTCTCTTCATCATTTCGGGTCTGATGGTGTAATCATCCTTCACGCTCAGGTTAAGCTTGAGCTTTTTGCGGTTATATAAAACCAGCACTCTCACCGTAACACCTACAATCCTTGAAACTGTTACCGCTATGGCTGATCCGACTATACCGTAGGCAGGTATGTGAAGTGCCGGAAGCCCAAATATCAGCACCGTATTCAATATTATGTTCAAAATGTTGACTCCGCCTGTAATGACCATTGGAGTTTTTGTATCCCCGGCGCCTCTCATGGCTCCTGATATTATGATATCAAGCACAAGAAACGGCATATTGAAAAGCACAATATTGAAATAACTTATTCCGGCCTTGAAAACTTCCGGTTCTGCTCCCCCAAAAAACAAGCCCAGAATATTAAATGAAAACAACTTTCCCGGGACTACCATTATCAATCCCACAAGAATTGCCATGTAACCTGATTGTATCAGTGCTCTTTTGGCATCTTCCCTGTTGCCTTCACCGGTGACTCTGGCAATAACGACCGTGGTTCCTATGGATAAGCCCGAGAAAACCGTCTGCATGAATCCCATAAGCATGTTAACCATTCCGACGGCGGCAACCGCATATGTACCGATCTGTCCCATAAATATGGTGGAAACCATTCCTACCATCATCTCAAGTATCTGCTCAGTTATGGAGGGCCAGGCCATGGATATGATTTCCTTATCCGCTTCAGCATTTAGTTTGTACCATTTTTTATTCATCATTAACCCCATTTTTTCAGCTATAATTTACAATAATAACAGGTATCATATAATACCTCTGCTCCATCTTAAATTAAATACACCTATGAGGAGTAATTATACGAAAATTTGTGATATATTGTCAAATGTCAAATATCGCAGACTGAGACCATTATGCTTCATTACCCTCTATTAACAATGTACAATACGTACATTATCAATAGAGGGTATACATGGATAAAAAATGGTGCTGAATTTGATTTTCATCAAATTCAGCACCATCAGGTTTTTAAACAAACCCTGGTTTTAGAAAGTAGTTATTATACCCAATAAATATTTTTTCATAGCTGCAAAATCCAGCGCGTCTACCTGCCCGTCTCCGTTAACATCAGCATTGGTAAGATTTGTACCGGTAAGCGGCGTCACACCAACCAAATGTGCTCGTAGTGCTGCGAAGTCCAGCGAGTTGACATTTCCATCCCCGTTTAGATCACCTTTGGTCTGAGGATTTCCGACACTAATAGACATAGTGGTTACATCAGCTCGCCCGCTGCTTTGATATCCCTCTACCACAAACGAGACTTCATACATCTTGCCCATTGGCATTCCTCTGCTTTCCCAAGCTTTAAAGTGTTCGCTGACAGGTATTGTTCCGCTGGTGCGTTTTGATGTCCGGACACTCCAGTACTGCTGAAAGGTTGCAGTCCCTTTAATGGATGGCTGGTTGACCCGCGTAGTCTCGTATATATCATATGTAGCACCGTCAACGGTAATAGTGCCCTTTGACGTTGCTCCAGGCGGTCTCCAGCTGCCCCAGCTCTCTATTATGTAATATTCTACAAGCGGACTGGTGGTCCACCCATATACCGACAGATAGGAATTGCCCGATGGCTGGTAGTTGCAGGCATAATTCATTGAAATGTTCCCAAGCTGCTGGTGTGTTTGGGTCTCGTTGTATTTCTTGCCTGTGCGGAACAACGCATTATTGATATTACTCCACTGGCAGCTGAATGTGCCGCCCCCGTTGAGAGTCATGCTTGTAGTCCCGCTGTCCTTCCACAATTCATAGTCATAACCGTCAATTGTACCTGTTTTATTTTCGGTGATTGTTACTGCCGCATGTACATTCAATACAAACATTGAAAGCAAGATGGTAAAACACATTATTATCCGGGAAGTTACCATCATTTTTCTTTTCATTCTTTACACCTCCTTTCTTAAATTAATAATAAAATGCATTTTATTCCATAATTATATCATAATTTGTTAAATATTTCCATATTATAAAATAATATATCTAAAAATTTCATTAAATTTTATAGAAAACATGAAATTGTAGTAAATATACGAAGTAATTAGAAACTAAAAAAAGAGTC
This sequence comes from Bacillota bacterium, assembly GCA_023392075.1. GTDB lineage: Bacteria > Bacillota > Clostridia > Acetivibrionales > DSM-1351 > Ruminiclostridium. Next base: position 2,999 of record JAEVZU010000209.1, read on the forward strand.
TACCTGTGTAAACTCCTTTTTAATTCTGAATTATTATATTAGCATCTTTTTATAATATATCTAATTTCTCTTTTTCCTTATCAAGTATTTCCAGACACATTTTAAAAATGACCCTCTTCCTTTTGTCACTTTGCTGTGTCGTAGAATAAATATCCAAAAGACATAACAAATATATTACGACTCCACAAAATAAAAGATAAACAAAAATAACGCTTATCCCAATTTGCATTAGAGCTATCAAAATAAACATCAGAGATAATCCTGAAACCGTTAATGAAGAAATTCCGCTCACTCTGGCTATAGAATCACTCGTATCCAAATTATCTATTTCAGATGACAGGGTAATTTTTAACTTATTATGCTCACCCGCTTCAATCATGTTGCTATACATGAACAGCTGCAGTTTAACCATAACCCTGTCATGCAAATGTGACAAATCATTAATATTTTCCTTGCTTAAGGCTTCCAGTGAAGCTTTTAGTTCGGAATAACACTCTGTTAACTCCATATTCAACTTCAGATATTATAAATTATAATATCTGCCTCCTATGACAATATATAAAAGACTAATTTCTTATTTAACAGCTTTAAACAATGAACAAAGACCAAAATCCCAACAAAAAAATTAATTGCTCCATAATATATTATCGGAGCAATTAATAAGAAAATTAAGGAAAAAAAATATGATGTATAGTAAAATCTCCTGAAAACAGCTGAACTGTTTGCTTTCAGGAGGTTTATGATTTTGATAAGGTTTGTATACACATTTTATGAATTCTCAGACTTCAGCCTTGGAATTAATACTGCAACCTCTGCAGCACCCGCATTCCACACAGCTATACTTTTCTGAAAAATCCTCCTGCCGGCGCCATAGGTTTTTTGCTATCACCGACCAGCTGTCAGCAGCATCCCTGCATTTCCCGGCAAGCTCCTCTACATTTTCCGGAGCTTTCATATCTGTGGATACTGCTCCGGAGAGCTCTACCATTTTTACAAGCCTGTCGGGATTATCCAACAGGGGGCAGGGCCTCAGATGATTTTCATTAAATGGCTGGTTCTTGTAATATTGCATAAACAGTGGCGATTTCAGTGCCTCCAGCAAGGTTTTCTCCCGGATATTCGAATCGGAATAATGTATGAATGCACAGGGTTCTATATCTCCGTTTGCGTTGATGTGGACATAGTACCGTCCGCCGGCTACACACCCGTCGATATACTCTCCGTCATTCCAGAAATCCAGGGTAAAGATGGGCTTGGTAGATCTAAAACCTCGTATCTGCCGGTACATAAATTCCCGCTGTTCTGCAGTGACCATCAGATCAGTCGGAGCATCAGTACCTATTGGCATATAGGTAAAAAACCATGCAAATTTTGCCCCAAGTGAAACCATTTCGTCAAAGTACTCTTCGCTGCCTATTGTTTCAGTGTTTTCACGGGTATAGCAGCAGGATATTCCAAACAGGAGTTTTTTACTTTTTAGCAGCTTCATTGCTCCGGTGGCTGAATTATATACTCCTGCTCCTCTACGCGCATCCGTATCCTTTTCAAACCCTTCAATACTTAAGGCCGGAATAAAATTTTTCACCCGGAGCATCTCATTGGCAAATTGTTCATCAATCAGTGTCCCGTTTGTAAAGGCTAAAAATATACAGTCATTATGCTGCTCGCACAAACGGATTATATCCTTTTTCCTTACCAGCGGCTCTCCACCCGAAAATAAAAAGGTATAAATACCCATCTCCTTTGCCTGCAGGATAATGTTATCCATTAAATCATAACTCAATTGCAGTCCATTTTTGTACTCGGCAGCCCAGCAGCCTATACAATTGAGATTACAGGCTGTTGTAGGATCCATCAGTATGGTCCAGGGTATATTACAATTGTTGGCTTTTCTCGTCTTGTCCTGTTTGGGACTGCCTGTTATTGTGGAATTGATGACAAGATTTTCGAATACTTTTCTGCGTACTCCCTTGTCAATATCAGACCACAGGCTTGTCACCAATTGATACCAGTTTCCCTGTCTATTTTCAATAGCTGCTCTGAAAGTTTTCACCTGCCGCTTGACACTTTTGCTCTTATCAAATTTCCCTATCCACTTCAAAATTGCAGGTATACTTTTTACAGGATCACTTTCCATATATTTAAGAACTTTTTTAATAAAGATAATCTTAAAAAAGTTTTTTATTTTTTGGAACATAATGCTATACCTCCATAGACATATATTACTGTATCATATGCATGGAAGGTGAGATACGTCACTAATAAACTAAAAACTCTTTTCACTCCATCCAGGATTATAGGTTTCCATAATGTTAAATTATTGCACCCTGTCATTGCCCAAAGCATAATATATTATAGTGCATTATGGAATAATATGTAGGAGATTCGATAATATGAAATATTTAAAATTGCTGATTTTATTTGCAATCGGAGGATTTTTTTACTATTTTCTTGAACGTATGTATAATGGATACTCCGCATGGCCTATGATTCTTGTAGGTGGTACCTGTTTCGTGCTTATAGGACTGATAAATGAAGTGTTTACCTGGAGAATGCGCTTGTGGGTGCAAGGCATTATATCGGCTTTCATGGTTACCATCGTGGAATACGTAAGCGGTGTGATCTTAAATATATGGCTGAAGCTGAATATATGGGATTACAGTGATTTGCCCTTCAATCTTCACGGACAGATCTGCCTTTATTATGGAGTACTCTGGATTTTTATAAGCCTTGGAGCTATTATATTTGATGATTGGCTCAGGTATTGGCTTTTTGATGAAGAAAAACCCAAATACAAGTTGTTTTAAACCATGTTTGAACCGGTATACCGTAAAAGACAAGAGCATCCAAAACTGCTCTTAAGTTGACTGGATGCTCTAATGTTTGAGCTGTAACCCTATTCAATATTAATATTCAAATCCTGGCTTTTCTTTTTCTCAAGTAATTTCTTGGCAATGTACACAGCCCCTCCAGTACCAATGGCAGTGGCTCCGCCTAACAGGCACCCTTTGGCAACATCATTTTTTCTAACTGCCTGGCTTAAGCTCAATATTAATTTTAAAAATTCCATTTCTTTACCCTCCAGATTAATATAATTTAATATATTATATTAATTTTCATATAAATCAGTGAACATAATTATCATATATATAATCAAGTCCAATATTGTCAATAATAATAAAAAATACTGAGGTAAACATATATGACATATTTAATAATAAGCTTCCGGATTGTCTCTGTGATGGCTCTAATACTGTTTTTGGTCTTAAAAACCGGCAGACGTAAAATTGCCGAGCTTCCCGTCTATGATTTTTTATCAATCCTGGTTCTTGGAAGCGTCATCGGTGCTGATATTTCCGAACCGGATATTCCTCATCTCCCTACATTATTTTCGGTTGCGCTCATCGTTGCCCTGCAATATATTGTAAGCCGCCTATTGATAAACAACAAAAAAATCGCACGTAAAATAACTTTCGGACCCACTGTAATTATCCAGAACGGCCAATTTATCAAGTACAACATGGAAAGGTTGAAATACTCCATGGAAAATGTGCTGATGGCATTGAGGGAAAAGGATATATTCGACTTAAACGAGGTTGAATATGCTATTGTGGAAAGCAGCGGAAGCATCAGCGTCCTTAAAAAATCGCAGTTCCTTCCGCTGACCCCATCCGACATGAATATCAAGGTAGCCATGAAAGGGCTTTCCATACCTCTTATTATGGATGGAAAGGTTTATGACGGCAATTTGAAAAAGCTCAATCTGGACAGAAATTGGCTTTCTTCACAGCTTGAACAGGCAGGTATACATGATTACAGTGAAGTATTTTATGCAGATATCGGCACTGACGGCAAAATATATGTATCAAAGGTGTTTCAGGCACAAAACTTTAGCGCCGACTTTACTTTGTAGCATTAATTAGTATAATTAGCTATCGGGGAGTTAATTGAAAGGGATAAACTGTACCCTGATAGTTAAACACAGCCTCTTTTTCTGTGTCTTACTATCATGGTACAGTTTATCCCTTTTCTTTAATGCTTATTGTCCGGTGCTCATTTTCTCCTGCTTATTCAGCCAGATTGAACACCTGGTATATAATTACTGCTGCTTGAGCTCTTGTTGCATTATTCTTTGGAGCAAAGTTATCATTACCTACTCCATTGATTATGCCTGACTTCTGCATAGCACTTATTGCATTTACA
>JAEVZU010000243.1 GCA_023392075.1 Bacillota bacterium
GGCTTGTTCCTGGAGAAGGTAAAATTCTTATTAATGATAGAACATTGGATGACTACTTTGGATTGGATACTTTGAAGGTTATAGTTAAGCAACCATTAACCCTCACTGATACATTGGCAAAGTTTGATGTTATATGCAAAGTTATCGGCGGAGGTTTCACCGGCCAGGCCGGTGCAATCAGACACAGTATTTCAAGAGCTCTCTTAAAGGCTGATGAAGAACTCAGACCGGCACTTAAGAAAGCAGGTTTCCTGACTAGAGACCCAAGAATGAAGGAAAGAAAGAAATACGGTCTCAAAAAAGCAAGAAGAGCACCACAGTTCTCAAAGAGATAATATTCTTTACAAAAAGAATATCAAAACCCCAGAAATCATATGGTTTCTGGGGTTTGCTTTTTCTTCTTACTTGTCTTTGGTGCAAACTCAAAAAAACCCCCGGAGTTTTTGCTCCAATCAATGTGGTTTGATCTATTTTTTTAAGCACTTCGTATCAGAATAAGGTGTTAATAGCTTTTGATAAACGCTCTTTGTCCCCTTTGAAAGATCAAAATGCACAGTTCTTACCCCTTACTGTTTGTTAATCCATGCAGCAATGTCTGCAATCACATTAGTGTCAACATGGTTTGGAGCATTATATACTGAAATATCCGGCGCACCATTTCCAGAAATCTGATTCGGCATGAACTGATGGCTTAGGCCGTCGTAGAGTTTAAAAGTAACATTATCATGTCCTCCCAAGGTGCTCTGCCAAAGTTTGTAATCTTTGTCCGGATTGACTTGAAAGTCAGCGCTGCCTTGCAGAATGAGCATAGGGACATTCAGACCCTTTACAGTAGCCATGCCGTCAATGGCGTTAAGGCTTTTCCAATAGTTTGTAGGTATTCCCATAATGGAACCGGTGCCGCCGTCATCCAAAGTTTTAGTTTTTTCAATTTCGGATTCAACCTGCGCAAGCAGAGCATTTTTCTGTTGTTCAGTAAGTGAAGCTTCCACCTTGATAGCCGCTTTGTTCTGATCCAGCACTATGTCCTGAAGGGAACGCAAGGAACCAGCCATTGAAATAAATCCCTTTATTTGAAGATTATCGGCTGTGATTTTAGGCGCCATCATTCCTCCGAGGCTATGCCCGAGCAAATAAATGCGGTTTTCATTTACCCGGTTGTCATTACAGAGCAGTTTTACAGCAGCTGCGGCGTCGTCCAGCATTTCGTATTCGATGGTGTCGCCTCCAACAGCCGTATATTGGTATGTACGCTTATTGTATCTCAATGTTGCCACTCCCTGCTCAGCAAGGCCGTGGGCTATGTCCTCAAATGGGCGATTAGGAGCGGAGCCGAATGTTTCATTCATGTCCGAAGCGCCAGAGCCCTGTATCAATATTACTACAGGAGGTTTTTGCAGGCCTTTTGGCAGAGTAAGCATTCCTGGTAATTCCTTTTCACCGACCTTTACCGAAACTTCTTCCCATTTAACCGTGGACTGCAGCTCAGGCGGGTTTTTAGGCGTATAGCTGGCCCAGATACCGGCGGGCTTACCGTCGCTGCCGTAGCTGATCGTTACTCTGATGTTAAAAAGCGTACCTGCGACGGAGCATACCACAATGTCTTGTCCGTTCTGCCTGGTGTAAGTGCTGCCGAGGGATTCTCCGGGCACCCCGGTCACTTGTACTACCGTATTCCAGCCTTTAAGCAATTCGTCCTGAGTGATACCTTGCCGTAATTGATCACCGCAGGCTCCATAGAAATCACTGAAGTTACTTTTTATAAACTGGGAAACATAGTCGGACGTGCGCTTTTCCAATACCGCACCGTTTATATAACGCATCAGGACCGCCGCCGCCTGCGCCCGCGTGGCGGGATCCCCGGGCGAAAGTGTTGAACTGTCTGTTCCTGTGATCAGGCCCTCGGATATCGCCCAGCTTATTTCATCACGCGCCCAGTCTGCAACCGCAGAAGCGTCGGTATAGGCCGAAAGATCAGCAGTAATATCCGTATTGCGACCCTTGTACTTTGCATAGCGTTGGAACATCACTGCCATCTGCTGACGTGTGGTATTATCGTCCGCGCCGAAGATGCTGTCACCGTAGCCAGTAGCGATACCGTTCGCCGCCGCCCATTCGACTGCGTCGTAGTACCATGCGGACGCGTCAATGTCGGTAAATTTGACGGGATTATCAGTTTTCTTTGAGCCATCGAGGCGGTAGAGTACCGTTGCAAGCATAGCGCGGGGCATCGTTGCATCAGGCTCAAATTTCTTACCGCTCATGCCTGCCATAAGGCCATTTTGTAACGTATACTGAACTGCGTCATAATACCATGCGTCGGATGCGACATCCTCAAACGACAGAATCGGCACCTTTGAACCGGCATCCTTTGTAGTGCCAACAGGGACGGCAACGCTCTCCGCCAACGCCCCGGCGGGCGGCAACAACAGGGTCAAAACGAATGTGAGAAGTAAAGATAATAATTTTTTCTTCATTTTTTCTTCCTTTCTGCCAAAAAACAGGAGTAACGAATTTACGATTTAGTTAGTTTGCCGTTACTGTTTTGGTTCAATAATATTTGTCATGATCCCTATTTCCTTTTCGGACATAAGGTAATTGCTTCATAATGAACAGGCTCTCCTATGAATTAGCGTCATTAGATTTGGGCCTTATATATAAATAAAGCGAGTATACGATTGGAATGAATGCAATTAAAGAAATGAAAGCAACAAATATGTAAGTAAAAGGAACTTTAACAAATGGGCTGAGTATCAGAATAAATCCTGCAATAATCCATAGATACCCGGATAACTTATGAGTTTTTCTCCAGCCTTCTTCATCATGGAGAAGCCATGGGAATTTCACTCCTACATTAGGATTAATTCGGTTCTTTGGAAAGTAATTGCCGCTCAGTATGAAAATAAGCCCGACTATTATAGTAATTACATTATTAACAGGGGCATTATTTCCAACAGATTTTAGAATCATCAATGGCTGGATGATGACTACCACAATTGGAATAACCCATTCTCCAATCATAATCAAAGGCTTTGCAGCCTTGCTGCGCAAAGAGGCTCTGGTTACAGAAATATTTACAATGCCATTAAGCAGCAGCATCAGAACGGGGAATATAAATATGACAAACTCCCTCGGAGCATAACCATTCGGGTTTCCTCCTGAATCTAAATGGATAACCATTGATCCGGGCAGTTTGTTATAATAAATTAGGCCAAAGGCAATCGGCAAAAGGCTGATCAAGGAGCCGATCCATAAGGAGCGGTCAATCTTTTTTCTCATTATCGTTCCCTCCTTTAAACTGAGATAGCCAGAGCATTAAATCGTCAAAGACAGATAAATTGATCTCATAGAAGACAAAATGTTTCACTTTAGTTTCAAAAACCAAATCAGCCTTCCTCAATTGAGACAAGTGATAGGAAACGGTGGCATTTGTAAGGTTGAATTTTGATACGATGTCTCCGGCCGACATTCTGCCGTTCTCTTTGAGCAATATCAGAATATCCCGTCGCGCAGGATCAGAAAGCGCCTTAAATATTTCAGGGAATCCCATTCCATCTCCCTCCACTTATTTCGATGATCTTCTAAATTCAATAATATACTTTTTAAAAGGATTGTCAATATATATTTCGAAAATCATCTAAATTGCAAAATTTATTAAATCTCTTGTTGACCCTCGGTTCAATTAATGTCCTTGCGGGTGACAACCCTTTTGTTCCAGGTGTTTTCTGAAATTGCCCTCAACCAGGGTTTATGTCCCGTTCTTGACAACACTTAAAGTTCTGCCGTTAAGAGCCATTTTTACAGATACAATAACACTGCCTGCAGAGGCGAGCAGTCCTCAGGCAGCGATAAAGCAATCCGGTATCAAACAGCGGATCCATTACAATCGTACAGACAGTTCCAGGAGGCTACGTGACTGTGACACTGCCGTCACCTGTTGTAGACACGGTAAAAAAGCAGGCTTCCTCGGTAATAAGTTCTGAAACCCTGAATAAAACTTTTGGCGCCTTTAAGGGAGCTGGAATTAAAACAATAGCGGTTGATATTCCAAGGGTCCAGGGTGTCAAAGCCTATGCTCTCAGTATTTCGGCTGCAATATTTGCAGCTTACGGAGAAGACCGCAAAATAGAGGATAAAACCGAATTCGGAACGGTTTCCATGCCGTCCAATATGCTGCAGGCAGATTATAAGTCCGCCGGGACAGTCGAATTGGTGATAGAAAATGTGGATAAGTCACAGTTGAGCATAGAGAACAGGAACAGGATCGGTGATAAGCCGGTAGTAGACATAAGTCTTAGAGTGGACGGAAATATAATCAAGTGGAGCAGCCAGTTTATTTGTGCTTTTTGTTTATAATTTCATTATATTTTGTTATGGCGGCATTCAACATTTGGCTGGCTGAGATTATTTCCGGATCAGTCAGGTTGATGCCTTTTTTATTTATGATTGCATGTAAATTTTCACGCAGTTTATCTATATCATCCAGGAGTCTTTGAAGTTCGCTCATATTATTCCTCCTCAAAAAACAAGTATTTGCAATTCAACAATTAATATTCGGAATACCAATTTGATAATGTATGGAAATTAATGAAAGGTTGGAATATAATTTAATTACCGCCGAACTATAATTTTTTAGCAAATATAAAAAGGGACTTTTAGTCAGTCTCTTTTTTTGTAACTTGGTAACAGATATCTGCAACTTAGGTTTTACGGGCTTGAAATAAAGAAATGCCGGGGATATGATTAAAGCGATATGGAGGTCGGCAAATGAAGATTAACATTCAGACTTTCAGCAATGTACAGGAAACGGAGATAAATATTATCTGCAATCAGCTGACACCGGAAATTGAGAGACTTGTCTCACTTATCCGCATTATGGACATGAAGTTTACCGGAGAGAAAAACGGGCAGATACATATATTGGATATCAGCAAAATTCTATATATAGATACGGTGGATAAGAAAACTTTCTTCTACACCAAAACTGACGTGTATGAGACTTCTTTGCGGCTTTATGAGCTGGAAGAACAGCTCAGCGGAACAGAATTTTTCAGGGCAAATAAATCATGCATTGTCAACTTTGAACAGATACAATCCCTGAAATCAGATCTGGACGGCAGGATTCTGCTTACTATGAGCAATAATGAGAAACTGTATGTCTCAAGGCAGTATTCACCTTATGTAAAAAAGAAACTGGGGGTGAAGTAATATGGAGAAAAAATTTACAATATTTGATTTTTTTTCAGAGGGATTTAACACATTTTCCATTATGGTAATCTGTATCGCATTTACGGCTCCTTTTGTAGGAAAGGACGCCGGAGCCATTTCATCACTTTACAGTTTTGGAAGTGACGGCATAGCGGTTGATACGATAGCCCAATTTTTATTAGTGTCTGTGGTTATGGAAGGTTCAAAAGTATTTTGGTTTTCAGAAAAGCTAATCAAACATATGACTGTATTTTGGCGGACAGCAGGTATGGTGTTGTCGGTTATCCCCATCATAACTGTTTTTGCCGGTATATTTGACTGGTTCCCTCTTAATAACCCGTATGCCTGGTCCGGTTTTCTGATATCCTTTTTCAGCTGTTTTATTTTGAGTTTGCTGGTGATATATGTAAAAACAAAACTGGAAAATAAGAAAATTGAGGAAGGTTTTGAACGTTACCGTAAAGAGCATGGATTGGAGGAAGATGATGAACAGTCTTGAGATTAAAAATCTGGAAAAAATATTCGGTGATAAAAAGGTTTTGGATAATATCTGCCTGACTGTGGGCCGCGGGGAACTTTTTGGACTTCTGGGACCTTCAGGCGCAGGTAAGACCACCTTGATCAAAATATTGACAGGACAGCTGAAGTATGGCGGACAGGCAAGGGTATTCGGCAGGGATTGCAGCAGGTTTGGAAATGAAATATACTCAAAGGTCGGTATGGTTCTGGACAATTGCGGAGTATATGAAAGATTGAACTGCTATGACAATATGAAGCTGTTCGCCAAAATATACAAGCTTGATAATCGAACGATTTATTCTGTTTTAAAAAAGGTCGGGCTGTCGGATGCCTTGAAGACACCGGCGGGAAGATTATCAAAAGGTATGAGGCAGAGATTGCTGCTGGCCAGGGCAGTACTTCATAAACCGGAAATACTGTTTCTGGATGAACCCACAAGTGGGTTGGATCCTGCAACAGCCCAGGAAATCCATGAATATCTGAATGAACTTAAAAATGCCGGAACAACTATATTCCTGACAACTCACAATATGGAAGAGGCGTATAAGCTCTGTGATAATATTGCTTTGCTGAACGAAGGAAGAATTGTGGAATATGGAGTGCCGGGTGAATTGTGCAGGAAATACAATCAGGAAAATACGGTTGAAATTATCTTAAAGAATGGAGAGTCAGTCAGGCTTCCAAACAATCCTGCTGCTGCAGATAAAATCGCCTCATATTTCAGCGGAAATAATGTGGAGGCCATCCATTCTTCCGAACCAAATCTCGGAACTGTATTCATGAAATTAACAGGAAGGGGCTTGAATGTATGATTCAGATAAACCATATGGCGGCCATACTGGTAAAAGATATAAAAGATGTGCTCAGGAATATCCAGGTGCTTATTTTGTTTATTATATATCCGGTTGTAGCCTTAATAATGACACAATCCATTGGCGAAGAAAAGGGATTTTTCATCGGGGTGTTTGCAACAATGCACTTCGTATTTACACCTATTGTAGTTGCAGCAAGTATGATTGCCGAGGAAAAGGAGAAAAATACACTGCGTGTCCTGAGGATGTCGGGTATTTCATCACTGGAATTTTTTTTGAGCACCGCAGTATTTGTGGTGGCTCTGGACTGCTTGGCCGCAAGCTCTTTTATATTTATGTCGGGTGACAGTTCAATCAATACAGGATTATTCTACTCTGCTGCAATATTCGGAAATGTCATTTCAGTATTGATAGGAATGTGTGTCGGAACTTATTCAAAAAGTCCCAGCGCGACAAACGGTCTTGCGGTACCTTTGGGAATGATTTTTTCCTTTCTTCCCATGCTTTCATACTTCAATAAAAATCTGGAAAGCATATCAAAATACCTTTTTGGACAGCAGATACAATATTTAATAAGCGGACAGAAATTGACGGCAGAGACTATTATTATCTGTTCAATAAATTTTATAATAGTCACAGGAATTTATATACTGCTTTATAGAAAAGCAAAAACAGACGAGTAAGTTAATGGGCAAAATATGAACCACCTGGAGAGATTAATGAATTATATTATCAAATCCGGTAAAAACCTTGCGGCAGTATCCAATACCGTAAAGGCCGAAAATCATAAACATTGGATGCTGCAGATGTTTCTTGGCTGCAGGGGGAATCTGGATATCAATGTTGCAGGAGAGGAAATATCCTGCAAATGCATAGTTGTTGATATGGCTGCCCGGCATGAGTTTAAAACAGGTGAAAAGGTACATTTCACAATTCTGATAGAACCTACGACTGAAACTGCCAGACAGATAAGAATGAACTTCCTGGGGAATAAGCCGTATTTTATTCTGCCGGATGAATGGGCCGACCAACTGCAAAGGCAAATGAATGGGATATTGAAGGTGATAGATAAAGATAAACTTCTTGGATTTATAGATCAGATATATAAGATTTTTCATACGGATAAATCTTTACCTGATTTTGATGTAAGAATAAGTGAATTGTTAAAAATATTTGAAGCATGCGAATTCGGCCAGGAAAACTATAATTTGAAGTACTTCTCGGATAAGTTGTCACTTTCGCCCAGCAGGCTGGCACATCTTTTTAAGGAACAAACCGGAATACCCTTTAAGAGCTATATGGTTTTGAGTAAATTACTCAGAGCTTACGCTGTGCTGCTCAAGGGTGGTAATATTACCGAAGCTGCCATGGCGTCTGGGTTTGATACTCCTGCACATCTTGCACGTACAAACAAGGATATGACAGGTATGTCGGCAAGCGGTATTCTAAAAGACAGCGAGTTTTTAAAAGTTTTTTCCTGAGCTGTGTGATAGCATATAACCAATTTAAAAGGGGGTTATATGGATGAATAACTATCTGGAAAAAACAAAAATGCTTGATTATGACAGCAAAGCTATTCAAGAGCTGATACTGGTCCGGGGTTGGGCTTCAATGGAGACTTTCAACAAAATTCAGGAAGTTTACAATTTTGTGAGAGATGAGATTAAGTTCGGTTATAATACAGATGACAATATACCTGCCTCAATGGTACTTGCCGATGGTTATGGGCAGTGTAATACAAAAGGCACCTTGTTTATGGCAATTCTGCGGGCTGTCGGAGTTCCGTGCCGGATTCATGGCTTTACCATTAATAAGGAATTGCAGTTTGGCGCCATGACGGGCATAATTTACAGATTAGCACCAAAAAGTATTGTTCATAGCTGGGTTGAGATATTATACGAAGGTAAGTGGTACAATATGGAAGGTTTTATTCTGGATGTAAAATATCTGTCCCGTCTTCAGAAAAAATTTAATAATTGTGAAGGCAGCTTTTGCGGCTACGGTGCTGCAGTTAAGGATTTTAAAAATCCCCAAATTGACTGGAATGTCAATGACACCTACATTCAAAAGGAAGGTATAAACAATGACTTTGGTGTTTTTGACAATCCCGACCGGTTTTTTTTAGAGCATTCCCAGCAGTTAAGCCTTATAAAAAGAATAATATTCAGGTATATCGGAAGGCATCTGATGAATCATAATGTGGGTAAAATTCGTGATCTGATCTAAATACCTGTTAAAGCATATTTTTTAATTGTCAGCCTTTGAATTTCTAAAATTACAGAATCATTTCCTCCCCATCCCGGGGTATAAAAACCTTATCCTGCAGACTGTTTTCCAAAACGTATCTGCCAAGGTCTTTTCTTTTGAGTATGCAGTGATTCCAGCTCTCCATATGGACAGTGATTATTTTGGAGGCAGGAGAGTGCTGATATATTTGGGCAATATCCTCAATTCCCATGGTAATGGGCCTTCCAGAGGTAAAGGCTGCTTCTCCGGCGTTGCAGATAACTATATCAGGCTTATACCTGTCCAGTATCTTCTTTGTAGCCGAATAAAATACGCTGTCGCCGGTAATATATACTGTGGGTTCCGGTGCCGCGCTGATTACGAAGCCCGATACAGGTGCGAACTTGAGGGCGGCTGCTCCATGCCCGTGGCGGGCCGGAGTTCTGGCAATGCTTATACCTTCCCAGTTGATGTGCCTGCATATGGCAGTGACATTTTCAAACCCGTAATGCAGAAGTCTATCCCTGTCCTGGGGCTGACAGAAAATCTGCTTATTCCTGGGCAGCAATCCGGCAGCGGCTTCATCAAAATGATCCCTGTGGGTATGGGTGACCAATACGGCATCACAGGCAGTCAGGATTTCCCTGGAAACAGGAAGCTCCACAAGGGGATTCCTGCTTTGACTTTCAGCCGGTTTTGCAGGTTCCATACTTCCTTTATCTGAAAGAACAGGATCAACGAGCAGTTTCCTTTTATTTACTCCAAGGATTATTGTTGCATGGCGTATAAGTCTAAAATACATATATTTATCAGCCTTTCAATATGATATACTAAAATTTAAATTGATACGATGTTACAGACCACCAGTTGCTTGATAATACTGCCGGCAAAATCTGCTTAACCCATTAACTGAAGAGTTGAGTATCAATTTAACCGGTATAACGACTTAATTATAACGCGGGCAGCACTTTTGCGGGCCAAGATTTGATGCTTGCATATTTTCAAAATTCAAAATTTATTGGTAAATTTATTGAGTTTATAAAGGCCAATTAACCTCCTTTATTCGCCTTGCGATAAAGGATATAAGTTTCCATTACATTTTGTGGCCGCAATGCGGCTCAAAGCCATAACATGGCTTGGGAGGTTAATATGTTTGATGAGGTAGATATGGAAATAATTAAAATTCTGCAGAACAACTCACGAATGCAGCTGCAGGAGATTGGAAATATGGTCCACTTGACAGGGCAGGCGGTCAGAAACAGAATTACCCGTCTGGAAAAGCTTGGTGCAATTGAAGGCTATACCATAAAAACCAATATGGCAAAGCTTGGCCTGGGTCTCACCGCTTATGTTACTGTATATATGAAGACTAATAATCATGCGGTTTTTCATAAATATATAAGAGACAACACAATGATTTCAGAAGCGCACAGGATCAGCGGAGAGGGCTGCTACAGCCTGAAGGCGGAGGTTGCAAGCCATCAGATGCTGGAAGAGCTTCTGGATGGAATACTGCAATTTGGAAACTATAAGGTCAATTTATCAATCAGCAGGATAAAATAAAGCTGCAATTAAGAATATATTAGGCCGGTATTAAGGAACACAGTATTGTAAAGATAATAAAAAGTATTGACAAAAAAATTATAGAAAGCATATAATATAAAAAAGTTTTAATGGTAAAAATATTAATAAAATTTATAGTTTCATGGAAAGACTGCGAAAAGAAGAGTAAGTACCGGATACATTTACAGAGAGTCCTGCTGCTGAGAGAGGATAAGGTTAGAAGGTACCGAACATGGTCTTGGAGTTGCGCACCGAACACTTGAAAATAAATCTTTGTCATACATTATGATGACTGTAAAGGTTTTGTGATAGGCTGCGACGGTTTCGCCCGTTATAGTGATAGAGTATAAGGCAACAAGTCTTGCCCGGCAAATGATCCGGACAATGGGTTTGTCCCGTACTTGATGAGGTTCCTGCCGTGAGGCCGGGACAAATTTGGAGTGGTAACGCGAAGTCATACTCTCGTCTCCGAAAATATTATTTTCGGAGGTGGGAGTTTTTTATTGTCCAGAAAAGTATACCCTCTATTGACAATGTACAATACGTTTTTGAGTGGTTAATTTGCCCTGCGGCTGCGTTGAAGCCGCTTGCAAGGCACAAAGCCTTACTGCACGCCTTTGCCTTGCCGCAAGCCCAATTATCT
>JAEVZU010000263.1 GCA_023392075.1 Bacillota bacterium
TAAATTATTCTTGTTTGGTTTTAAATTCATTAGCTACCTCTTAGCCCTTTTCTTAATAGTTCTCTCTGCTGATTAAATATAAAGCCAACAATTTTTTCACGTTCTTTATATTCAATGTCTATAAAACTTATAGACGATATGTATTTCAACTCTTCATTGATTATTTCTCTTCTGCATCTGATTACTTTACCTTCAAACACCAGTTCATAATCATCCAGGAACAGACTGCCCGTAATTACGGAGTCGGCAGTAAGCATTTTATCTGTAATTGCAGATAAACCGCCTCCGCTTAAATCAATAGTATGCCCGTTGATTTTTTCATATTTGCCCGGCTCGTCCGCACTTGGCGAATTAAAACCGACAGGAACCCTGCAGTCAAAGCGATAATACTGTCTTCTCTGAATTTTTTCCGGCTTTTCGGTAACTCTTAAATCCAATAGAGCTATGTCATCAATAATAAGTCTGTCAGTTACATAGCCGACAACTCGATAGATCTGACTGGCTTTACAAAACAGGTAAGCCTCTATATATGAGTTAACCCGTACAGGATAAACCTTGGCTTCATGTATAGGAGCGCTGATTCTAATGATATTTACGTCTGTAAAACCTTCCAACTGGCTTACAAATCCAATATCAAGCTTCCCTTCAACCGGATCAACAACTGTCATTTCAATCTTGGTTCCCACAGAAAAATCTTTCAAGTTATACACAGTGTTCAAGCGATTTACCCCACATAGTTATAGTATACTACCTAATTAATTGGTAAACAACCCAACAAATCTATTAATGAATCCTTTAATGCCTGTTTGTGTTGTGCTGTTAATGTTGTTTTCCTTCTTAACAATCAAATCAGCTATATCATATATCAACTTGCTGGTAGAATTCTTGGGATAGCATAGCAAATACGGCCTTTGCATCTTTACCGACTTGGTAAACGACTGATCGAAAGGTAAATAGCCCAGGGATTCCAGTTTCATCCCAAGAAATCTCTCTGATACCATTGCAAAATTATTATAAACTGTTTTTGCTTCATTCTCATTATCTGCTCTGTTTATCAATACATTTATGGCACAATCCTTCTTTAAATTGGCCACTGTTTTTACAAGAGCATATGCATCAGTTATGGAGGTTGGCTCAGGAGTGACAACTAAAAGTACTTCATCAGCTGATAATACAAAATTCATAACCGTATCCGAAAGCCCGGCGCCGGTATCTATCAATATATAATCGGCAATATGATCCAACAGGGATATATTGCCGATAAAGGCATCCAATGAGTTTTTGTCCAGATTTATCAGCTTCTGAACTCCGGATCCCCCTGAAATAAACTTTATATTATTGGGTCCGTCGCAGAGTATGTCCAAAATGCCCTTTTCACTGTTGATTGAATCCAACAGTGTATATTTGGGAACAATACCAAAAACGACATCTATATTTGACAAGCCCAAATCGGCATCAATTATCACAACCCTATAACCTTTTTGACTTAATGCAATAGCCAGGTTCACGGTAACATTTGTCTTTCCAACACCGCCCTTGCCGCTTGTAACAGTCACAACCCTGGCACGTCTGCCGACTGTGATCCTTTCAGGCGACAGGTTATTGTCTGTGTTGCTGCCGGGTTCATTATTTAAATTGTTAACTATCTTCCTTAATTTTTCAGCCTGATCTATCATCCTTAACCTCCGTGTCCTCAATAGCTGCTAAACTTAAACAATACCGGTATTCAAGTTAAGACAAACTTCCCAATAAGTTTTTTGAAAGCCTGTCGATATTTGCTATTTCGATATCATCAGGTACATTTTGTCCGTTGGTAATATAGGACAAACTTTTATTTGCATAACATTTTGTGTTGAGTATACTTCCGTATACAGGTGTTTCATCCAGCTTTGTAAAAATAAGTTTATAATTCGGAATAAAATCATAATTCCTTATTATATCCTTACAGTTTTTGGAGCTGACGGTTGAACTCAGTACTAAATATATATTATCTGCATTGCTTACTGAAACCAGATTCCTCAGTTCATCAAATTTCTGCTTGTCTCTGTAGCTGCAGCCGGCGGTATCAACCAAAATAACATCCTTATCGCTGTAGTTCTCAATCTCACTGGTTATTTCAGCTACCGAATATGCTACAGATATGGGGATACCCAATATTTCAGCATATGTCTTCAACTGCTCTACAGCTGCTATCCTATAAGTGTCGGCTGTTATCATTCCCACCTTTTTGTTGCTCGACAGGATAAAAGATGCTGCGAGTTTTGCAAGTGTGGTAGTCTTGCCTACCCCTGTTGGGCCAACAAAAAGAATTACGGTCGGATTTCCATCCTCTCTCAAATTTATGGGTTCAGCCTTCCCAAGCATTGCTGCTATGGTTGACTGCATTACCACCGTGGCATCATGAATATTTCTGGAACTGCTTTTCTTTGCCACTTCCTCAATTATTCTCTTTGCAATATCCTCATCAACCTCATTTTTCAAAAGGTTATTATAGAGCAATTGAAATACCTGAGGTAATTGATTGCCGGCTTCTTCACTTCCGGTTTCATTGCTTTTATTCTCAGGTTTTACAATATTTAGTATTCTATCTAAAAGGTTTTCAATATTATTTACTTTATTCTCTAAATCGGTAACTATTTCCTCTTTTTGAGGCAGAATATTTTTAGAATTTGTATTATCCTGTTGAATCTGTTCGATTTTTGTCAGTTGTCTGTCCCTGGATTTGCTATTATCATCATCTATGGCAGCCATAATTTCTATCATAGGCTTGGTGAAATATTTCTTAAATCCCTTTTGCCTGACTTTTTTGGTATTCAGAATAATAGCATTATTCCCAAGATCCATTTTTACTTTCAGCAATGCCTCTTGTGTATCCTTTCCTATATACCGCTTGATCTTCATACTAACCTCCATGAGCCATTTTATGGCTTTGACGTGCTATGGCTTTGAGCCGCATAACGGCCAAAATTTCTCATTGTATTGAAAAATTGTTCTATACAGTAACGGTTCCAACCGACTGTATTTCAACACCCGGATCTATCTCATTATAAGATAATACCACCAAACCTGGAATAACATTCTCCGTCAGCCTCTTAAAATATAACCTCACTATGGGTGAAGCAAGTACAATTGGCTGGCTGCCGAGCTGCAGCAACCTCTGAACGTTTTTTGATACATTATTTATAATTGTATTGCTCACAGAAGGGTCAAGTGCCAGGTAGGAACCAAACTCCGTCTTCTGTACTGAATCCATTATCATTTGTTCAACTTTCGGATCAATTGTGATAACATTTGAGTTTCCGTTAAAGAACTTCTGGGATATGGATCTGCCAAGTCCCTGCCTTACATACTCGGTAAGCATATCTACATCGTGTGTCATAGGCGAATAGTCGGCCAGGGTTTCCATTATGGTTACCATATCTCTTATGGATACGTTTTCCTTTAACAGATTTGCAAGTACCTTTTGTATCTCTCCAACACTCATAAGCTTGGGTACAAGTTCATCCACAATTGCAGGATAAGTCTGTTTTATATTGTCTACAAGCGCTTGAACTTCCTGTCTGCCAAGCAATTCGTAGGAATGTTTCTTAATCACTTCTGTTAAATGCGTTGCAATAATTGATGGCGGATCAACAACAGTATAGCCCAGCATTTCCGCCTTGTCCCGCTGTCCCTCCTGAATCCATATTGCAGGCAGACCAAATGCAGGTTCTGTGGTCTTGATACCATCCAGTTCTTCTTCAACACCACCTGAGTTCATAGCTAAAAAGTAATCGAACAAAAGCTCACCTTTGGCAACTTCCGATCCTTTTATCTTTATTATATACTCATTCGGCCCTATCTGAATATTATCTCTTAACCGGATTACAGGAACAATCATACCAAGTTCAAGTGCAAGCTGTCTCCTGATAAGAACGACTCTGTCCAGCAAATCGCCGCCCTGGTTTGCATCAGCTAAAGGAATTATACCATATCCGAATTCCAGCTCGATAGGGTCGACCTGAAGGAGTGTTACAACATTTTCGGGCTTTCTGATCTCCTCGACTTCGCTTTCCTGGATCTGAACCTCTTCATCTGCAACTGCTTCCTTCTGAAGCTGATTTATCCTGATTCCAATAAGCACCAGTACAACAGCCAAAATCAAAAATGGTACCGGTGTCAAAAAAGGTGCCATGCCCACGCTCAGTGCGGCGGCAATAAACAGAACCTTAGGGTTGTAGAACAGCTGTTTGATGACATCTTTATTGAGGTCGGAATCGGCACCTGCCCTCGTAACTATGAAGGAGGTGGCAACTGAGAGCATAAGCGCCGGCAGCTGGCTGACAAGACCGTCACCTATAGTCAGAATGGTATAGTTATTGAGGGCATCCGTTATTTCTTCGCCTCTCATAACTATACCTATTATCAGACCGCCTGCTATATTAAGAAAAGTAATTATTATACCTGCAATGGCGTCATTTTTAACAAACTTGCTGGCACCATCCATTGAACCGTAGAAGTCGGCCTCTCTTTGAACCTTTTTTCTTCTTTCCTTTGCTTCGGCTTCACTGATCAAACCGGTATTCAAGTCGGCATCAATAGCCATCTGCTTACCTGGCATGGCATCGAGGGTAAATCTTGCTGCAACTTCCGCAACTCTTTCGGAACCTTTTGTGATAACAAGGAAGTTTACTATCATGATGATAAAGAATATTACGAAACCTACAACAAGATTATTTCTTCCTACAAATGTACCAAAACCTCTGATAACATCTCCGGCCTTACCTTCTGAAAGGATCAGCTTTGTAGCCGTAACATTAAGTGATAACCTGTAAATGGTAGTAACAACTATTAACGTAGGAAATATTGATAAATCCAGAGCAGTCTTGAGATAGATGGTATTGAGCATGATAACGGCTGCAAGGATTATATTGATGGCCAGTAAAAAGTCCAGCATAATTTCCGGAATCGGCAAAATGAGGTTTAATATTGTAATTATTACTAGCATTGGTATAAAGAAATTATTCAGTCTTGACAATTTTTATCCCCCTTAAATAAATTCTGCAAACCCATGTATCTTCTCTAGCCTGCTCTGCCGCCATTTTTGAGATTATATACAAATGCAAGGATTTCAGCAACTGCCTGGTACAACTCCGGCGGTATGGGCTGTCCAATATCAACAGTACTGTAAAGAGTTCTTGCAAGAGGTTTATTTTCAACAATCTGTACCTTATTTTCATTTGCGATCTGCTTAATCCTCAAGGCTATATAATCCTGCCCCTTGGCAACTACAAACGGCGCACTGGCTTTTTCAGCCTCGTATTTGATGGCAACGGCAAAATGGGTCGGGTTTGTAATTACAACGTCGGCTTTAGGTATTTCCTGCATCATTCTTTTCATAGACATTTGCCGCTGTTTTTGCTTGATTTTGGACTTGATTTCCGGATTTCCTTCCATTTGCTTATATTCTTCCTTGACTTCCTGTTTTGTCATCTTAAGGTTTTTTTCATAGTCATATCTCTGATATAAATAATCCAGAAACCCCACAATAATCATTGCTGCACATATCCTCAGCGCCACGGTAAAAGCAGCATTGCCGATGAAGGAAAGTATGTCGAACAGGTCATTGTTCATCAGTGCAACCACTTCATTTGTTTTAGACTTCAAATACGAGTAGGCAACCCAGGCAACAATCAGAATCTTAATAATTGATTTGACCAGTTCCACTACCGATCTCATTGAAAAAATTCTTTTGAATCCGCTCAGGGGATTAATCCTGTTTCCCTGTGGTTTCAGGGTCTCAAGCGTAAAAAGAATTCCCACCTGTGCATATCCCACCAGCAGACCTGCCAGCACTGCTATTAAAAGCAGCGGCAGTGAGGTTTTTGCTAAAACAGTAACTCCGTCAATAAATAGCTTGGCAAGGATACCCGTATCAAATGCATCTTTGTTTGTAAGGTATTCAGTAAATACTTTCTTCATATATGTAGATATCTGTTCATATATTATGGAACCAAAAGCATTCATTGATACAATCATTAATATTAATATCAAGGAGGCAGACATTTCGCGGCTTTGAAATACCTGACCTTTCTTTCTTGCATCACTTTTTTTCTTGGGAGTGGCTTTTTCAGTTTTGTCATCTCCCCCGGCAGCAAATAGCTGATAATTTAGCCCAAGGTGTTGCTCCTTAACGGGATTTGTCATTCCGCCCTCCCAAAATACTCACTGTTTATATCTCTAGCCCGGCACCATTGACTTGATAAACTTGAATATTTCAACACTCATATCATCTGTCAGCATGGTTACAATATAGATAAATGCCGGAACCGTAATCAATACAATTACCATGCCGATCAATATCTTCAATGGCATACCCAGAATGAACACATTCATCTGGGGTATGGTTTTTGATATAATGCCAAGCACAACATCCGTCACTATTACTGCAGCTACTATGGGTGCTGCTATCTTGAACCCCACCGTAAACATATTCTGAAAGACCACAATTATGTTGTCTACCATACCGGGTCCGAAAATGGCACTGCCCAGGGGTACAATGCTGAAACTCTGGTATAAAGCCTTAATCAGCATATGGTGGCCATTTGTAACAAGAAAAATCAGCATTGCCAGCATATAATAGAGGTTTGCTGTTACCGGCACCTGTATATTACTCAGGGGATCCAGTACGTTTACCATACCAAATCCTATCTGCATGTCTATGATCTGACCGGCAATATATATGCTTGTAAAAACCGCATAGGCTACAAAACCAATTACTACTCCTACAAGGAACTCCTTGATAATATACAGGGCGTAAATCATAAAATTCTGCGTATCTATAGCATGCCCCACCTGGATTACATTTGCCATTAACAGAGTTGTTGTAAAGGCAAATCCTATTTTAAAATACACCGGTATGTTTCCGCGGCCAAATATGGGTGCAGTCACGAATAAACCGGTCATCCTCACAAAAATAAGGAGGAAAAGCTCGATATTGTTCAAAAACATATCAAACGGGATGTGCATTTTAACCTCCATATTTCCTTCGCTTAGCGCTATTCAAGCTACCCTCTATTTAATGAACTGATTCATATTGGTAAAAATATTCTGTGTGTATTCAATCAGTACTCTTAACATCCATGAACCAAATAGCGCAATTGCTGCAATAACCGAAAGAATTTTGGGCACATAGCTCAGAGTTTGCTCCTGGATCTGGGTTGTGGCCTGAAAAATACTTACTATGAGACCTACGACCATACTGATGATCAAAACCGGAGCCGATACATATATAACAACTTTTAGAGCTTCCTGCGCAATATATATAATGCTGCTTTCATCCATATAATTCCCACGTCCCTCCAAGTAGTTCAATTCACAGGCATATAATCCATATCTTCAATAGCCGCCTGTCCGACTTCACCGCGCGAAGCTTACAACAATGGACTGTGTCAGCATTGACCATCCATCCACTAAAATAAATAATAATATTTTAAACGGCAGTGATATCATTGTAGGCGGAAGCATCATCATACCCATTGACATCAAAGTACTTGATACAACAATATCAATAATCAGGAACGGCAAAAATATTAAAAAACCAAATTTAAAGGCAACCATAAGCTCGCTGATCAAAAAAGCAGGTGCCACTATTGTTAATGAAAGCTTTGAAGCATCCTGAACCTTAATTGGATCTTTTTGACCGCTCAGTGTCATAAATAATTCCAGGTCCTTTTCCCTCTTGTTGCTGAAAATTTGTTTTACCATCCACGTTTTTATGGTTTGAGAGCTTTTTTCAATAGCCTGCTGTGAGGTAATTTCACCCTTGGAATAAGGTTGAAAAGCATTATCGTTTATATCTGTAAGCACCGGAGTCATAACAAAAAAGGATATAAATAAAGCCAGGCCTATTATAACCTGATTTGGCGGCATTTGCTGTGTACCAAGAGCATTTCTCAAAAATGACAGGATGACAATTATTCTTGTAAAACCTGTCATCATTATAAGAATTGATGGGGCAACGGCCAGTACGGTGAGCATTAATAAAAGCTGAATACTTGACGAAACATCCTTCGGGTTTTGAGACGCACCGATATTTATTCCATCCTGTGTAATGGAAATATTGGGCTCAGCCATAGCCTGTCCGCCCATAAGGCAAAAAACAACTACCAAAATACATGTTATAAAGATAAACTTTTTAATTTTACTTTTCTTGTTCATTTTATCCTCGTCTATCGTTCATACTGTTGGTTAAGTGTTTTAGTTTCTCAAGATTATTCTTGAATTTGTCATCATTTGAATCCCGCTGAGTATTTTCCGGAGCTTTATCAGCTTCAGTTTCAGCAGGCCTTGTTTCCCTGGCTGCCGCACTATTTCCTGAACCAAATCCATTTATATATTTCTTTAAAACGGATTTGAAATCAATAACTTCAGATATTGGGTTTTTGATCTCTTCTTCTTCAAAATCACTGATATTAACTTTGGCAAGAAATTCAACATTCTTGTTTGAAGCAGAAATTATAAAAAATTCCTTATCCACTTTTACGAGATGCAATCTGTTATTGACTCCAAGACTGAGAGATTCTATTATCTGCATATAGTTTCCCTTCATCATCTTCTTTGACTTATATGCCAGATATTTTGTTGTCAACAGTAAAATACCCATAACTATTAAAAATGCCAGAATTACGGTAAAATACCTGAAAAATTCATCCATTTTAACCTCCATAAGCCATTTTATGGCTTTGAGCCGCAAAAAGAAATTTATTGTTTAATAGAATACTATTAATACTTTGAATACGCTGTGCGGCCATAAATCCATAGGTTGGTTTAAAGGACGAGTGCCGGCGAAGTCTTCCAAGCCAACCTTCATGTCCCCATATGTGAAGGGTATTATTTTACCCGTTCAATTGCATTGACCCCGATGAATTGTCTAAAAGCGTTCTATAAGCGCTTTTGGCAGAGCAAAACAACAAAATCCATTTACTATAAAATATCCTGCTGTTATCTAACAAAAATCATATAGCAGTGGAGAAACCGAGCCATATAAATTTATTACAATCAGCAGGATATTTTCATTAAATGTTTATCTGACCATTAACCT
>JAEVZU010000272.1 GCA_023392075.1 Bacillota bacterium
CACCGGTAACAACACCGCCCACAACACAGATAGAAAATACTCCGGGTACAGTTCAGGCACCTGCACCTGTAGTGAATAATGCAGGCGTAGCTTCAACTGCAATTGATGCAGATGCATTGACCAAAGCTCTGAAAGAATCTGATACAGCAAAAATCAATGTACCCAAAGCAGAAGGGGCCAGTGCATATGAAGCGGTTCTTCCGGCAACAGCTTTAGTGTCGGAGAATACATCAAAGAAAATAGAAATAGCAACAGAACTCGGTAAGGTAACAGTCCCCGGAAGCATGCTTACTCCGTCAGAGGCGGCAGGGGCACAGAGTGTAGGCATTACCATAGCAAAAGCAGATACAGACGTGTTTGATACCGCAGTAAAGTCACAAATAGGCAAGAGACCTGCAGTAGAACTTATTGTCAGTATAGACGGCAGAAGGATAACATGGAGCAATCCTGAAGCCCCCGTAACCGTGCAAATACCATACACTCCTACAGCAGCTGAACTTGCCGACCCGGAACGCATTGTCGTATGGTACATAGATGAAGCAGGAAAGGCAGTAGCAGTACCGACAGGCAAGTATGATTCCGAAACTGGCAACATAACATTTACATCAACACACTCCGGCAATTATGCAGTGACATATGTTAAGAAGAACTTTGATGACATAGGCAAATATTCATGGGCAAGCAGGGCAATAGAAGTTTTGGCAGCTAAAGGTATTATTAACGGTACTTCTGAAACAACCTTCAATCCTTCTGCCGATATTAGACGGGCAGACTTCATTGTATTGCTTGTTAAGGCTCTTGGGTTATCTGCAAAACCACAAGGCAACTTTACGGATGTAAGCTCAAGTGCATATTATGCAGACGCTCTGGCAACAGCTAAAGCTCTTGGAATTACAGCAGGGGTTGGTAACAATAATTTCAATCCAAATGCAAAGATATCCAGAGAAGACATGGTGGTTCTTGCAGCAAGGGCGATGGAGAAAGCCGGGAAACCTTTGGCAAATGCTTCCGATTCGGAGCTGGAAGGCTATTCTGATTCAGCGCAGATAAGCGGTTACGCATTAAATGATGTTGCGGCTCTAATTAAAGCAGGGATTATAAAAGGCAGCGGAAATACAATAAATCCCAAGAGAACAGCAACAAGGGCCGAAGCAGCAGTAATTATTTATAACCTGTACAACAGGTAGTTTTAAGCAAACGGGGTTTTCCTTTTATTTGGGAAACCCCGTTTGTTTATTATAGCCAGGATAAAATCCGGCACGGCGAGATCAGAAATATTTTTCATA
Organism: Bacillota bacterium; assembly: GCA_023392075.1. GTDB lineage: Bacteria > Bacillota > Clostridia > Acetivibrionales > DSM-1351 > Ruminiclostridium. The sequence continues at coordinate 1,287 of JAEVZU010000272.1, forward strand.
ATCAAATTATCCCTTTATTTCATATTACTAGTGGTCTGTAACATCAACACTGTTCCACAAGCTTTCGATATAAATCTTTTTAAGCAGACTGCAATTTGGAGGGAGACTATTTAAATTGTTATTGTTATAGAAGGACATAGCCTTGCAGCCTCCAACACAAATATACCTTACAGGGCATATATTGCAGCCGCAGGTCATAGTATCTACTCCGATGAAATTAAACTTCTGACGGCCAAGTTCCAGCAGTTGTTCAAGTTTATTTTCCTTAACGTTCCCAAGATAAAAGGAGGAATCCAGAAGGAGTCTGCAGGGTGATACCATGCCGTCGGGATGAATTGAAAGCTGACCACAGCCAATACCGCAATGGTTGCGGCGAATGCCGGCTTTAGGAATAATATTGTCTGAATTTTTTTCAGAAGAATACTTTTCATTTCGGTGCATTGACTCCAGAATCATACCGGGCTCTAGTTCCAGCCACTTGGAGTTACACTGGGATCTTTCGCCGGCTGCAAAAAAGTAGGAAGTACCAAAACCTATTTTGTGCTGTTCACAAAAATTTTTCATTCGCCATATATTCTTCAAATTAACCTGAGTTACAGTCGAAGTAATCCCGACATTTATTCCCGCAGCGATCATATGAAGAACTGCAGCCAGTGCTTTATCCAGACTTCCCAATCCACGGGTTTGCTTGTTTTCCTCAGGTATCAGGCTATCAATGCTGACTTGCACCTTCAGCCCTGGAACTTTGGACAAAAATTCTGTCATAGCTTCATCGCACAGTGTACCGTTTGTAATGAGCCTGATATTCAGGTTGTTTCGTGATATGCCATTAATAATTTCTCTGATATCCTTTCTCAGTAACGGTTCTCCTCCTGAAACTGAAATTGCGGCGTTTGGATTTATTGCTGCAACTTTACAGGCTAAATCAATCCAGTCATCGGCCGAAAGCTCGCAGTGTCTCCCATTGCGGCCCGAAGGTGAGCTATCATTAAAACAAAAGGGACACTCTAAATTACAGCGATTCGTAACATAGAAATGAACCGTACTACACTGATTAATCAGCTGATTTCGGCCCGGTGTAAAAAAATTTATGCTTAAAAGCGTTTCGGCCAGCAGCGTAAGGTCGTTAATAGCTAAGCCTTCGTTATCCTTGACTAAAAGTTCATATATATCCAGTATAGAACGTTTTCCATCACAAAGTCTCAGGAAATCAACATGTATTTGATTCCCTATAAACCACCAGGGCCCTTGAGGATTCAGGATGAGAAATTTGTCCTTCCGTTTATCGGTAAAAAGTTCGGGCAGGGCCGGCATCAATGTTCGCTCAGATATATGCTGTTCATTCCGATTCATATTTTATTGTCCTCATTCCGCATCTTCTTTTAAGTAATCAGGCCCCATCAAATGAACCCAAAGAGCGCCTATATAGCTTTTTCTATGCTGTTCACAATTTTTAGAATGCGTGTCCATATTTCCGAATATATTAAATGAATTGGCTCTGCACCCGCCTGTACAAAAATATCGAACCGGACACTTTTTTTCAGTGCAATAAGGAATATTGTCGACTTCACAATTTCCAAACCGACGTTTTCCTTCATTAATTAATTCACACAATTCGGAGGTCTGTATATTCCCAATATTAAATTGTGGTTTTATCAAATGGCTGCAAGGATGTACAGAACCATCCGGGCTAATATCCATTTGTCCGTAGCCCATTCCGCAGCCATACCGGCGTACCCCGGGTACCACCGGATGTCCCAAGGTAGTCTCCGGTTTGAAATCCTCAAGAGCATATGTACAGGCATCAAAATATTCCTCAGGACTCAGTCCCAGCCAATCCTGATTAGATTTTGAAAGATCGCCGGAGGGTGTGAAAATCGAAGAGCGGAAACCATAATGATTTTTTACGCAGTACTCCCTGAATCCGCGGATTGTATTAACATTGAGCTTGGTTATGGTTGATGAAATAATGAAATCAATTCCGGCGGCTTTCATTTTTCGAACTGCGTCCAGGGATTTATCCAAACTCCCCTTGCCGCGAGTTTTTTCGTTTAATTCAGGGATTATACTATCTATACTGATTTGAACACTGAACTTCCTGATTTTAGAGAACCTTTCAATAATTTCATCTGTAAACAAAGTACCGTTTGTTATCAGCTTGACATCTAAATTATATTTTTCTGTAATATTCTCAATGATTGAGACAGCATCTGCACGAAGCAATGGTTCACCACCGGAAATTATGATTTTTGCATTGGGATTGATTCCGGCAATTTTACCTGCAAATTCTACCCACTGGTCAGTAGTTAATTCATGTTCTTTTGCTTCACTCTTAACTGGAACGCTGTCATAGTAGCAATAAGGGCACCTGAGGTTACAACGGCTTGTAAGATTAAAAAAAACAATGCTTAGCGGGAGCATTTCTTCTTTTTCAGTTTTTATAAAAAAGTTGGCTTTTTGAAGTGATCTTGCCAGCAGAACCATATGCTCGTCGGTTAAATCGCTATAACCGTTTAATGACTCTCTGATTTCACGTAATGTACGTTTACCATCGCATAGCCCTGCAAAATCAGCATGCAGCCTGGAGCCGACAAACCACCAGGGGCCTAATGGATTTAGTACAAGGCAGTCGCCCTTGCGCTCGTCTATAAAAATTTCAGGTAATTGAGGAAGAACGCTCTCACTATCTAAGTCTTGTTCTCTTTCTATCAGTGCAGAATTGTTTTCCATTATTTGATACTCCTTTATCTATTTAAAAGTTCATTAACAATTTCATTGTTATGGCTATAGCAGGATTTTTAACAGGTCAATTCGCAATAAGGAGGTAACAAGCTGGATTTTTACAAATCCAGCTTGCCATTAAGTATACATTAAGGGTTAACCTGTACGATCATACCCAAAATGCAACCGCAGCCACATCCATTAGCTGCAGTATCTGTATCCTTCTTTAATGCATCAAAAACTTCTTTCGGTATTTTGATCTCCGATAAAACCTTATTTGCATCTGCCATAGGTATCCCTCCTTCCTATAATAGAATAATATGTCATTATTACTGACATATTATATCATTATTGCATATCGTAGTAAATACTTTTTTGAATAAATTAGAAATAAATTGTAAAATTATTAAAAAAAAGTAAGACAGTGAGTATGGTCTTGCGGCGGCGTAACTGGTAAATATGCCATACTCTTCTGAAAACACGAACGAAGGGTGTGCAATTAATGGAAATGTGTAAATGGATGGACATTAGAAATGACTGCTAAAAAAGATTAAGCTGCGTTGAAATCGGAAGAAAACACAATTTAGACTGGAAAACGGCAAAAAAATATGCTTTATCCGAATCCAGGCCAGTTTATTATCAAGCTTCTTGAACAGGGCTATACTGCTTTCTGACGATCCCTGGAAATTCAAGTACTAGATACATAAATGCAGGGGAGAGTGGTGCTGGAAGTGATAGAAGCCAAATAGTGATAATTAAAATGATACATACAAGAAGATTATAACGAGGTGAAAAATGTTCCATGGTTAGAAACAAAAATATTGAATTTTACACCCGCTTTTTATACGCCCTCATAGCGAAGATATATGCCACAAGCATAATTCCGGCGCACCAGGTAAGAGCGGTCCATATATCATTGCCCACCGGCTGACTTGACAGTAACGCACGGATGGTTTCCACTATTGAGGTTACCGGCTGATTTTCGGCAAAGGCGCGAACTCCTGACGGCATCGACTCGGTTGGCACAAACGCCGGGCTGATAAATGACAGGAAGATAATAGGATAGGAAAAGGCGCTTGCGCCGTCCACCGACTTTGCGGACAGGCCGGCAATCGCCGCTATCCAGGTCAGGGCCAGCGTAAACAGCGCGAGTATACCGGCCACGGCAAGCCAGGACAATACTCCTGCCGACGAGCGGAAGCCCATAATAAGCGCTACGAGAATGATGACGGCAACTGAAATAGCATTGGATACCAGTGAGGTCAGCACATGCCCCCACAGCGCGGCCGAACGCGCAATCGGCATGGAGTGGAACCGTTCGAAGATGCCCCGCTGCATATCCATAAACAGACGGTAAGCTGTATAGGCAATGCCGCTTGCAATTGCAATCAGCAGGATACCGGGCAGCAGGTAATTCACATAATTATCAGTACCGGCTTGAATTGCACCACCGAACACATAGACGAATAACAGCATAAACGCGATGGGCATAATTGTGACCGTAATGATAGTGTCCATACTGCGGAAAATATGGCGCATGGAACGTCCAAGCATAACGCCCATGTCGCTGAAAAAGTGTTTCTTTACCGTTTCCATTTATTTTTCCTCCTTTTTTCCTACCATTGCAAGGAATATCTCCTCCAATGTGGGTTGCTTTTCAACATACTCTGCCCTTGCGGGCGGAAAAAGCTTTTTTAGTTCCTCAAGCGTGCCATTTGCAATAATTTTACCTTCATGCAGAATGGCAATTCGATCGGCAAGCTGCTCGGCTTCATCCAAATACTGCGTGGTCAGGAACACTGTTGTGCCGCCATCGGCAAGCTCCCTGACAATCTTCCAAACCTCAATGCGCGCCTCGGGGTCAAGCCCCGTGGTCGGCTCGTCGAGGAAAATGAGCTGAGGTTTTCCCACAAGGCTCATGGCGAGGTCGAGTCTGCGGCGCATACCTCCCGAGTAGGTAGACGACCTGCGGTTGGCGGCCTCTAGCAGACCAAAGCGTTTAAGCAGATCGTCAGCAGCCTGACGCGGATTTGTGAGGTGCCGCAGCTTGGCGATCATAATAAGATTTTCCCGCCCGGTCAAGATCTCGTCTACAGCGGCAAACTGTCCGGTCAGACTGATCGACTGCCGCACATAGTCGGGTTTTGCCGCAACGTCGAAACCGTTGACGGCAGCGGTTCCGCTGTCCTGTTTAAGCAGCGTGGTAAGTATTTTTACAATCGTTGTCTTGCCCGCACCGTTGGAGCCGAGCAGGGCGAAAATACTGCCCTGTTCCACCTCAAAATCTACGCCCTTTAGAACATGAAGCTTCTTATAGGACTTTTGCAGCCCTTTCACCTGGATTGCATTGCTTTTCATATTCATCACCCCTTATATAATAGTAACCTTTGACAAATCTGCATCAATGCCTTTGAGCACGGCATAGGTCAGCTTATCTATCATGGCTCCGTCGAAGCAAATGGTTTTGACGGCACGGTAATATTTATTAGTCAAGGCATACGGAGCACGGAAAGATACATTTTTGAGTGTGGCATCCCTGAAAGTAACTTCGTTCAGTGCTGCATTGTCAAACTTGACTCCGATAAAGGTCTGCCCGTCAAGACAAAGTCCTCCCAGGTCGGACTTTGAGAAGTCCACACCGTTAAAAATACAGCGCTCGAAGATTGTTTTTCTAAGATCGGTCATAGTCAGTTTGACGTCAGTCAGCTTTACACCGGTGAATTTTGCTCCGACCAGCCCCGACACGCTGAAGTTGGTACGCACAAGGATGGATTTATTGAAACTCGCATCCCTGAGGTCATTGCCATGTAAGTTGCAGTCAGTGAGGTTAGCGCCGTCAAAATTGGCCTCACGCACATCGCTGCTCTTGAACGAGCTGCCGGTCAGATCCGCGCCCGTAAAGTCGGAGCCGCGTAACGCGCTTGCTGAAAATTTTCCATTATGCGCGATAACGCCTGCAAAGTCGCTCTTCGGCAGGTTACTTGCGTTGAAGTTTGTCAGTACCTGCCGTTCCAGCGAACGGGAGAGGTTTGCAACCTCCTGCACCGTTTGCTCAATGTCGCCGATACTGTCAATGGTCATCTCAAAGGCTGTCTCATCGTCCTTGCCCTCAGCCTTAAGCTCACGGAACCGTTCCTGCAAATCGGCAAGCAGGTCGGCCTTTAGTTCGGTGACGCTTTTTATCTCATCGTATGGCGCAAAAACGCCGTTTAAATAATTTATCAATTTCTCATTCATGACATCAAATCTCCTTTACAATAAGTTATCAAGCACGCGCTTTGCGTACTCCCAATTGCTTTTGTTTTGGGCGTAAACAGCCTTACCCTTTTCGGTAATCCTAAAATACTTACGCCTTCCGCCCTGTGATTCATCGCCCCAATACCATTCTATATCACCATCTGCCTCAAGCCGCCGGACGCTGGAGTACATCGTAGCTTCCTTTAATTCATACTCTCCGCCCGAACGCTCGGCAATCAGCTTGACAATCTCGTAGCCATATCGGTCGGCTTCGGATAAGAGCCGTAAAATCATCGTATCGGTATGTCCACGCAGCAGGTCGGATGTGATTTTGTTGTTGCTCATATTACCACCTCCACATGTGTATTATATGACACACTACTATGACTGTCAAGGTAATATTTCGATCCTATTACTTTGCTTATAAAACATGATATAGTCACATTCGTATCTACCGGTTTTTCTTTTTTATCAAAAGAAGATATTTGCCCGCGGCATCCCGGCAACCATGTTTGGCGTGGCCGATATCCTCAATGAGTACAATCGCTTGATGGAAAAAGGCGTGAAATTTACGATGGAACCGACCGAAATCGGCGATGTTACTATGGCTATTTTTGATGATACATGCGGCAGCCTGATCCAGATCGTGCTGAATTAGCTTTATAGCCGGATATGTTGACATTGTTAATTTTAATATATACAATATAGTATATATTCGATATCGAAATAAATCTATATGGTTATTATTCGGAGGTCTGTTATGAATGAAATTAAGCAGGAATACATTGATCAGCTTGTTTCTCTTGTCCATGAAATACTAAAGCATTATAAAGAATATCAAACAGATATGTGCGCACTATACCCGCAAGGTATTACCAGTAATGAACTCACTATCATCCAGTTTGTTCATTTAAACCCTGATATTGTAATTAAGGAAGCCAGTGAGGCTCTGTCGATACCTGGCAGCACGCTGACAAGTGTCATAGACAGGTTGGAACAAAAAAATCTTGTAATCCGCACCGTGAGCAAAAAAAACAGACGTTCATTTGGATTAAAACTCACCGAAGAAGGTATAAAGCTCAATGCCGAACATGAAAAATCGGAGAGGCAGGTTTGGTATAGGATTTTATCGAAATTGGATAACGATAAAGACAGAGAAATGCTGATAAAACTAATAGCTACAATCGTAAATAAGCCTGACATAATAAAATCTCAAATATAGAAAGGTTAAGAAGAAAAACATGAGTATAAGTATTTGCTATTTTACAGGAACAGGTAATTCTCTGGAAATTTCAAAGGAGCTGGCTGCCAAATTTGAAGACGCTCAATTAATACCAATGACTGCTGCAATCAGGACCGGCTCCATACCGGAATCGGACACAATTGCGTTAGTCTTTCCCGTTTATATGTTTGGTCTACCGCGTATTGTATGCGATTTTATTAAAAAGCTTTCGAAACAAATGAAAAGTAAATGCATCATTGCCCTCGCGGTCAATGGTGGAACGGTTGCGGGAACTTTATTATCGCTTGACAGTAAGCTCAAAGCAAAAGGCTTGTGTCTCTCTGCGGGATTTTCTGTTAAAACACCTTCAAATTTTATTGTAGAGTTCACTGTTGAAGATGAAGAAATTCAACGTATTTTTGAATCTTCAAGAAAGAGAGTAGACGAAATCGCCTCTGTAATTAAATCCGGAGCAACACCGGTAATAGATCGAGGCACCAGGAAGGACTGTATTGTCAAGACCGGTATATTAAACAAATTCCTCAGGCCACTTATTCCTATTATGGATATTACATTTAAGTCAACCGGTTCATGCTCCGGCTGTGGGATTTGTACAAGAGTTTGTCCGGTAGATAACATAACCCTTAAGGACGGAGTTCCAAATTGGCATCATTGCTGCCAGCAGTGCTTTGCTTGTATCAATAGCTGTCCAAGGAATGCAATTGAATACATGAAGTTAACTGTGGGTAAAAAAAGATATCATAATCCTTACATCAAACTGGAAGAATTAATGAAAAAGTGAGCAGCAACAAGTTCAAGGACTCCCGGTTGCATTTGTATAGTCTGCAATATGATGATTTTGTTTTTTTGGTTTTTATAATATATTTGGTGAATTTCCGGCCATTGCAGGTCCAACCTTAATGTCCCTGACTACAGCAATTACAGGTGATGCAAGGTATAGTGTGCTGGCGATCATACCGCTTTTCCTGATAGGCTTTGCCGTCTACATATCTCTTCCTAAGGATTAAAATATTTTTTCTAAGTACCCCAATGGTCTGTATATTCAGGGTGCAGCCTTCAGACGAATTTTCCTTCCTCCTCCGCCTTGTTTTCCGAAAAATTCATCCTAAATAATGCATCCAATATGCAGAATATTGTAATAGTTATATGCGGCGCACAAAAAAAATGGATTTTATTATGTACTGTATACATTGCTAATTATTACAATAATAGATATCCTGTAACTATTATGGAATCATTATGCAAATATACATATTATATCATAATGAATAGGTAGATATAAACTTGTAATTGACTATGATAAAAGCATTTATTAAGGAGAGGATTATGGGTACAAAAGAAACGGTTATAAATGAGAGAAAATATAACGAAAAATCTGCCAGAAACAGAGTAATCAATTGGTTTATGGCGTTGGGAACAACAATACTTTATATATTGTATATCGGTGTTGTTGTTTTTGATCTGATGACAAGTAATATAAATTTTGTTGTGGGAATTATCGTTATAGTTACGAGTTGCTTGGCGATTATTATAAATTGGTCCGTATATATCCAAAAACCAACAAGTGACATACTTGGCTGGGGAGGCATTACTAGTTATATGGTGGTATATGGCATATTCCTGTTACTCTATGGAACAACTTTTGTAAAGGTAAGTGCAATACCTGTCCTGTGTGCCGCCATATTGTTTTTTGACAATCGGCTCTCCAGGATTTTTTGTATGGTGTGCGGAATTATAAATATTGTTTATGTCGCTGAATTAGCTGTTGTATATAAAAACTATTCGTCCCAGAATTATCTTGAGTTAGTCATTATACTATTAACTTTACATACTATATATAAATGTTCCGATATTGGAGGGAGATTTTCTCATGATTCCATACATGCCATTAAAGACCAGCAGGCTTTGCAGGAAGAAATGCTGAAGGATATACTTGAAATTGCAAAAATTGTTCAAAACAAGACATCGGAAAGCAGCGAATTGGTACATCAATTAGGTAAATCTGCAGATACCATTAATACAGCCATTAGTGAAATTTCATCAACAGCACAGGATAATGCATATAATATTCAAGAACAAAATATAATGACACAATCCATTCAACAGTCAATTAATAAGACCGTGGAACGCTCCGAGCAGGTGGTGGATATTGCTAAAAGCTCGTCCGACTCTGTAAAAGGTGGCTTGGATATTATGAATCAATTGGAAGAGCAATCCGCCACAATCATAAATGCAAATTCTTTAGTTGTAAACTCCATGGAACGATTACAGGAAAAAACAAATGAAGTTCGCGATATTGCGGATATAATATTTAATATTTCAAGCCAGACAAATTTATTGGCATTAAACGCTTCCATAGAAAGTGCAAGGGCGGGGGAAGCAGGTAAAGGTTTTGCAGTAGTAGCAGATGAAATAAGAAAATTGTCGGAGCAGACAAGACAGTCTACCGAAAATATAGCAAAGATAATTGGTGAACTGAATCAAAATGCAAAGACAGTCTCGGAAAATGTAAAAGAATCCATTCAATCAACCGAGGTACAGGAAAGCTTAATCACAAATGTTTCTGCCAATTTTGAAAAAATTAATGAAAATGTTGGTATCCTAACAGAGCATATTTCAGAAATTGATCATATGTTAACGGACTTAGCAGGTTCAAACAATCGCATAGTAGACAATATAGGCCATTTATCAGCTTCCACTGAGCAAATAATGGCCAGTTCGGAAGAAACAGCAGCTATGAGTGAGAAGAACTATGAAAATGCTCAAACAACAAAAGACTTTCTCAATGAGGTAATTAAGACAACAAAACGCTTTGATAAATATTTGAGTAATTAGAAAAATCAAGTTATTTCCATTCGGTAAAAGTATTTAGCCCGTTGTAGCGATCAATAAGAAAAGACAGTCTCAGCAGAAAAAGTGTATTTGTATCGGTAAAGTCGAGATGACATAATTCAACGATTCTATTTAAGCGGTATGCTAATGAATTACGATGTATAAAGAGCGATTCTGCAGTTAGTTTAATACTGCAGGAATTTTCAATAAAGACGCAAAGGGTTTTATACAATTCGGAGTTGTTTTCCTGGTCATTTTGCCTTAGAACAGTCAGTGCAGGATGGCAGAACCGGCCGAGGTTTTCCGGTTGCTTTGTTTCGGAAAACAGATCAAAAATTTGATAATTGCAATAATGGCAGACCAACTGCTCAGACCTCAATTTCTGTCCTAATTCCAGAGCTGAATGCGCCTGGATATAATAGTTTGAAAAATATTCAATATTTCTGAAGGGATTGCTTATTCCAATCCGAAGATGCTGGGATTTACTCAGATCCCGGATTACATGATCCAAGCCGGTAACTTTTTGAGGATCGCCGTTATAAGGAATCACGGCAGCTATTCCCTTATCAACATATGTCATGTGAGTTCCGGGAATACGTTCTGTCAGAAGTTTGCTTATGGTGTCTTTTAAATAAGAGGAGCCCAAATATCTTGTTGAACGAATGAATAATACAAGCATTTCAGCCGGGAATGACAGTTCTTTCAGCCGAGGGGATATTTCTTTTGAAGGAGCCCCGATCAGCATATCAAATAATACCTCATGATAAGGACTTTTCTCCTCGAACAAGTTTGGCAGATAAAATGCGATGGCATAGCTGATAACATGGCTGATAACGCTTAACATATCAAAATGCAGAGGCAAAATCTGCTTTTCACCTTCCAGCATTAGTATAAAACCAACCTGAGTTTGATTGTGAAATACTTTACTGCTTAGCTTGCGGTATGGTGACAGTGAACAAGTGACGTCGATACTTGCAGTAGTTAAGGAGGCATTTTTAACCGGTTTGAGTTCTCTGACTCCATTAATGAATTCATAGGAGCAATATCCATGCTTTGTATTATCCAGCCAGACGGAATCAGTAACAGGATAGGTTGTTGAACTTGCAATGATTTTAAAATTGCGGTCACAAAAAATCAGAGCATTTTCCAAACGTATTGAAGCAGCGTCAATGACTGCTTCAATACTACGGGTTTGCTCAGCAATAGCGGTGAGTTCTTCAAAAATTCCTTTTCCGGAATTTACTTTTATAAGCATTTTTGCATCATTGAATACATTAATGAGGGCTTCTTCTGGAACTAATGCTATATTTTTACCTTTTTCCATCAGCGACTCATTCGTTTTTGTAATAATACAGTTATTGGGGAGGGAATATAGATTTTCCAATTGTTTATCATAACCAAAATATAGAGTTTCAATCTGTCCGGGCTGATGCCTGCAATCGATAAAGGACACATCTTGCAGATCGGTTGTATCTGTGCAGGATAAAAGTTCAATGTTATGATCTATTGAAAGTTTCTCAATCAGTGTGTCAAATGTCATTTTGTCTCTCCTGTAATAAAGTCAATGAATAATTAACATATATACTTAATATAGTGCATCCTAAACAAAAAGTCAAAAATTTATCATTTATGGTAGACATTGAAAAAATAATGGCAATTCTGTATGTTTAAGATGTGATAATGTCTAAATTTAGTATTGTGTCAGGAGGGTATAGAATGTATAGCCAGATATTCAAACCGGGAGAAATCGGGAAATTAAGAATTAAAAATCGCTTGGTTATGTCACCAATGGGTTGCGGACTTGCTAATTTGGATGGAACCCCGTCAGAAGATATGATCGCATACTATGAAGCCAGGGCTGTTGGCGGGGCCGGACTTATTATTCCGGAAATTACGCGCATTAATGATGTAAATGGAGCCGGGCTTTTAAGACAGTTATCGGTGACGAAAGATAAACATATAAAACCGCTATCTGAGCTTGCAGCAGCAATTCACAAGCATGGAACCGGAATTTTTATTCAGCTGCACCATCCTGGCCGTGAAACAGTTTCGGCATTATTGGGAGGCCAGCCTGTAGTTGGACCGTCGGCAATTCCATGTAAATTGTTAAAACAGGAAACCAGAGAATTGCAGACTGAGGAAGTAAAACAATTAATTGAACAATTTGTCGCGGGAGCAGTCCGGGTTCAGAAAGCAGGCTGTGACGGAGTGGAATTACATGCTGCCCATGGATACCTCCTGCAGGAGTTTTTATCTCCGTATACCAACAAACGTAATGATGAATACGGCGGAAGTTTCCAAAACAGGCTTCGAATGCTTGCAGAAATAATTGATGGCATAAAAAAGGCCTGTGGACCGGATTTTCCTGTAGGTGTGCGGTTAAGCGTCGAAGAATTTCTTGATAAAACAGGTGTTACAGAAGACTATATTCATATTACTGATGGTGTTTTAATAGCAAAAGCCTTGGAGAAAAAAGGCATTGATTTTATTGACGTAAGCTGTGGTTTATATGAGACGGGTATGACATGCGTAGAACCCATCTCCTTCCCTCAAGGCTGGAGAAAAGATATGATACGGGCAATTAAAAATAATGTCAATATTCCGGTAATTGGAGTATCTGTAATTCGGGAACCGAAAATTGCAGATGATATCATAAATGACGGTATTTTGGATTTCGTATCCATGGGAAGAAGTTTTATTGCAGATCCGGAATGGGTAAACAAGGCCAGAGACGGACGTGAAAAAGAAATCCGAAAATGTATATCCTGTCTGCGCTGTTTTGAAAGCTTGAATACAAACAGTGCTGCCGGGGTTCCGCCAATCTGTTCTCTAAATCCGGTTTTTGCCAGAGAGAAACAATATGGAAATCCGACTTACGATACAAAGTCCCATAATGTAGTGGTAATCGGCGGCGGACCGGCCGGCATGAGTGCTGCATTGACCCTTGCAGGCCGCGGTATGAAAGTGACCTTAATGGACCGTCAAAAAGAACTGGGAGGAACGCTGAATATTGCAAAAAGACCTCCGTTAAAGGAGCGTATGCAGTGGGTAACAGACTTTTATAATAATGAATTTGACCGGCTTGGAGTGAAAGTAGTTCTAAATACCGAAGCCACTATGGATACCATTTCATCCTGCCATCCCGATGCTGTTATTTTGGCCGCAGGCTCAGTCCCTGCTATTCCGAATCAGATTAAAGGGATAGATGGAAATAACGTATATACGGTGGAGGAAGTGTTATCGGGAAAAGCTGATTTGAAGGGGAAGAGGGTTACTGTAATAGGTGCCGGTTTAACCGGGCTTGAGACAGCTGAATTTTTAGCTGCAAATGATAATAAGGTAATAATTGTAGATATGCTGACAAGACCTGCTCCAAATGCGAATCACACCAATGTTGCAGACGTATGCGGACGATTGGGGAAATATGGAGTGACTTATCTGCTTGGCCAGTCTTTAAAAGAAATAAACCAGGAGTCAATTTTTATTGAGGATATAGAAACTAAACAGCAGAAGGAAGTAAAAACCGATGCCATAGTATTATCTCTGGGATTTAAACCCGATCAATCCCTGCTGAGTGAATTGGAGGCTGCAAATATACCGGTCAAAGTGACCGGGAGTGCGCAAAAAGATGCTATGATCGCCGAAGCTGTACATTCGGGATTCCAGGCAGGCAGAGCCCTATTTTTGGATACCCCGGAGGATAGCAGCTTCAAGGTTTCCAAAACAGATGTTTCGAATTTTGGAAAGGTATCCTTAATGGATAATCAGGAGGGATTGTATGTGGCCTATCTAACAGATCCGCGGGCAATTGCCAAAATTTTGCCTCCTCCTCTGAAGCCATTTTCCTTACCGGTTGTGACAATATCCGTTTGTCACGTCAATAATCCCACCTTTGCAGACGATTACTATGAAGCGATACTGGGCGTGTATGCAACCTATGGAAAAACTCTGGGACTTTATACAATGGGATTGGTTTTAGGAGGGCCTGGCGCTGAAATGGCCGTTCAATGCGGTCGGGATAATGGAAGCATACCCAAGAAAATGGGGGCGGAATTTGTTATCAGAAAAAATGGGGACAGTGTCACAGCTTCTGTAGCCAGAAGAGGAACACAGCTTGTGGAGGTTTCCATGAAATTAGGCGAATACAACAGCCCTTTGACCGGGGCCCTTTATCAATTTCCGGGTGCAGGTAAAAAGACCTTTGGCGGCGGCTTTTATTTTCATTTTGACAGAATACCCGACGAAAATGGACAATCACATTTTGTAAACGGCGCATTACTTATGAACCAATGCGAATATAATTATACCTCCTGGGAACCGGCCGCAGTCTCCATGAAACTTAAATCCAGCATCGATGATCCCTGGGCGGAACTGCCCATACATACCATAATCGGCGGCGCATATTCAAAGAACAGTTTATTGGTTCATAAATTAAATCTGGCAGAAAAATTAGAGGCAGATGAAATTATTCCTTACTTATTAACCGGAAGATATGACAGGACAGCGTTTATGGAAACTGGGCGCATTTAATGTAATTGTTGCAACGAGGCGGGAGATATGGCTCACCGCCTGAAAACTGAAATGCTGCCTGCCGCCTGCTGAGGTGGGGGACATTTATAATCTCGTTATAAATTTATGAAGAAAGAGAGAGGAAGATGATTATGGCAAATATGTTTGATTTAACAGGAAAAGTAGCTGTTGTAACAGGCGGGAGTTCAGGATTGGGAGCTGATGCGGCCCTTGCATATGCAAATGCCGGAGCAGATGTGGCTATCCTGGCAAGACGGGTTGAAAAATTAAATGCTGTAAAGGCGGAGATCGAAAAGGCGACAGGAAGAAAAGTTCTTGCAGTCAGATGTGATGTGACAAAAGAAGAGAGTGTTAAATCTGCCATAGAGACAGTTCTCGGAGAGTTCGGACATATTGATATCCTTTTGAATAATGCAGGAATTG